>NZ_JBICVY010000004.1:508192-636590 GCF_043199475.1 Streptomyces sp. NPDC048603
CTCCGCAGAGCCGTCAGGCCATGGCGTTGGCCAAGGCCGACAGGAAGACGACCACCTCGCCGGGCCCGCCCAGGATGAGGTCCGCGCGGGCGGCCAGTTCGGGGACCTCCGCCGAGCCGCTGCAGACCAGGAGGCCCGGGCGGCCGTCCGTACGCCGCTTCTCCACCGCGGCGTACGCGGCGAGGTCGCCCAGGTCGTCCCCCGCGTAGACCACGGCCTCCGCGTCGACCTCCGCGAGGTACTCGGTCAGGGCGACACCCTTGTCCGTGCCCGGCGGGCGGAGTTCCAGGACGGCGCGGCCGGGCTCGACCATCAGCCCGTGCTTCTGCGCGAGCTCGGCGAGCGGTTCGCGGAGGGCCGCGAACGCCGCGGCCGGATCCTCGGTGCGGCGGGTGTGGACCGCCAGGGCCCGGCCCTTCTCCTCAATCCAGGTGCCCTGCCAGGCCCCGATGGAGTCCAGGTATCCCGGCAGCTCCGCCCGGACCGCGGCCACACCGGGGTGCTCGGCGGGGGCCTGCACGCTGCCGCTGACCGCGTCCCAGCGTTCCGCGCCGTAGTGGCCGAGCACCACGAGGTGTTCCAGGCCTGGCGCCCCGGCGAAGCCCCCGTAGCGGACGGCGACCCCGGCCGGGCGGCCGGTGATCACCGCGACCGAGGCGACCTTCGGCGCGAGCTCGGACAGCGCGGGTACGGCACCGGGGTGGGCACGGGCCTGGTCGGGGTCGGGAACGATGTCGGCGAGGGTGCCGTCGAAGTCGAGCGCGACCACGGAACGGCGGGGTGCGCGGAGCAGGGCCTCCAGGCCCTCGCGTCCGGCGGCGGTGACGGGCATCGGCAGGTCGTGCGGATGGCTGCTCCCCATGCCCACGACCCTACCGGTGTGATGTTGGCCCCGCCCAGGGTTCCGCCGGACCGCCGGACCCCGGCACCAGCCCGGCCCCACTCCGGCCCCACCCGGCCCCGCCGGCCTCAGCGGCGGGCGCGGCGGGCGTCGCGGATGCGGCGGAGGCGGTTGACCGTGCCCGGGGCGTGCGCCAGGGCGCGCGGGTCGTCCATGAGGGCGTTCAGCAGCTGGTAGTACCGGACCGGGGTCATGCCGAGGCCTTCGCGTATCGCCCGTTCCTTCGCACCCGGACCGGGCCAGCTGCGGCCCTCGTACGCGAGCACGGCGGCTTCGCGCTCCGAGAGTGGCTGGCGGTCGTCGGTGGTCATACCGTCCAACATATCGCCGGGCACCGACACCCGGACGGCCCTGCCGACAGCCCTGCCGACGGCCTCACCGACAGCCCGCCACGGCCGCCGGTCAGCGTCCGCCGGTCAGCGTCCGCCGTCCGCCGCGTGGGCCTTGGCCGCGAGGTCCTCCAGGGTCTTGGCCGGTGAGGCGGGGGCGGGGCGCAGGGCCTCGCCGATGCGCTGCTTGACGTCCTCGCTCACCGCCGCCCAGGACTTCTTGTTCACCGGGTAGAGACGGGCCGTGGGCAGCGCGGGCAGGAAGGTGCGCAGCCGCTGGCTGTTGCCGCCGGTGCCGCGTTCCATCGCGCGGTAGCCACTGGTGGTGGCGGGCAGGAGGCCGTAGGTGCCGGTGAACCGGTTGACGTTCTCCGGCGTGAAGAGGTGGTCCAGGAACTTGCCGGCCTCCTTGCGGTGGCCGTTGCGGAAGGCCATCACCCAGTCCGCGACGCCCATGGTGGAGTGCGGTTCCCCGTCCACCGTGGGCATCGGCACCATGCCGTACTCCACGCCCTTGGCCTCGGCCTGCTTCATCAGGGCGGGGTGCCCGTTGAGCATCCCGGCCTCGCCTCCGGCGAAGGCGTCGAACGCGGCCTGCCGGTCCAGCTTGGCGGGTTCGACCGGGCCGGTCAGGCCCTGCCCGTAGAGCTTGTCGCGGAGCCATTCGAAGGTGCGGACGTTGGCCGGGGAGTCGATGGCGTAGCGCTCCTCGGTGTCGGTGTAGCCGCCTCCGCCGGCGAGCAGCCACAGCATGGTCTCGGCCTGGGCCTCCTCACGGCCGAGCGGCAGCGCGAAGGGCGTCTTGACGCCCTTCGCCTTCAGCTTCTTCGCCGCCGCCTCCAGGTCCGCCCAGGTCTTCGGCTTCCACTCGGCCCCGCCGGCCCCGCCGCCGGTCCCGTCCACCTTGCCGCCCCTGCCGATGATGCCCGCGTCGGCGAAGAGCGTCCGGTTGTAGAACAGCAGCCGCGTGCTGGCCACGAACGGCAGGCCGTACTGGACCTTGTCGACCATGCCGGCGTCGGCGAGCGGCCCGAGGAAGTCCGCCTCGGTGCGGACCGAGAGCAGCTCGTCAGCCCGGTACAGCTTCCCGTCCGCCGCGTAGTCGGCGTAGGCGCCGATCTGCGCGATGTCCGGCGCCTTCCCGGCCTCGACCATCTCGGCGACCTTGGCGTCGACCTCCGACCAGGAGTAGACGGAGACCTCGACCTTGACGCCCGGATTGGCCTTCTCGAAGTCCGCGGCGAGGTTCTTCCAGTAGGCGGCGGAGGAATTCTGCGGACTGTCTCCGTAGTCGGCCGCCACGACCCGGAGGGTCACCTCGTTGTCCCCGCTGGAGCCGAGGGCTCCACAGCCCGCCGTCAGCGTCATGGTCAGGCACAGCGCGGCAGCCGCCGCTGCCGCCTTTCGGTAACGGCCCTGCACAGCTCTCGATCCACCCCAGCTTGTCCGTACGATGCGCTTAAGGTCTACACCACTTCGGCCGTTCATCCACAACCGGAGCCGTCCTTTTGTATGGCCAGTCAACAAACCCGCCCAATGGACTAGACCTTTCGCCTTCCGGCGCGCGAGACTGTCCGACGTGAAACCCGTGAAACACGTCATCGCCCTCGATGTGGGCGGCACCGGGATGAAGGCCGCCCTCGTCGCCGAGGACGGCTCCCTGCTGCACCAGGCGCGCCGCGCGACCGGCCGCGACAGGGGCCCCGACGCCGTCGTCGAGTCGATCCTCGGCTTCGCCGCCGAACTGCGCGCCCTGGGCGCCGAGCGGTTCGGCACGCCCGCCTCGGCGGCCGGCGTCGCCGTCCCCGGCATCGTCGACGCCGACCGCGGCATCGCCGTGTACGCCGCCAACCTCGGCTGGCGCGACGTCCCCATGCGCGATCTGATCAGCGAACGCCTCGGCGGAGCGGCCGGCATCCCGGTCGCCCTCGGCCACGACGTGCGCACGGGCGGCCTCGCCGAAGGCCGGATCGGGGCCGGCCGGGGCGCCGACCGCTTCCTCTTCGTGCCGCTCGGCACGGGCATCGCCGGCGCCATCGGCATCGACGGCCGCATCGAGGCCGGCGCCCACGGGTACGCCGGCGAGATCGGCCACATCGTGGTCCGCCCCGGCGGCCCGGAGTGCGGCTGCGGGCAGCGCGGCTGCCTGGAGACCCTGGCCTCCGCCGCCGCCGTCTCCCGGGCCTGGGAGGCTGCCTCCGGCACCCCCGGCGCCGACGCCGCGGACTGCGCGGAGGCCGTCGCCTCCGGCGACCCGGCGGCCGCACGGGTCTGGCAGACCGCCGTCGACGCCCTCGCCGACGGCCTGGTCACCGCCCTCACCCTGCTGGACCCGCGCACGCTGATCATCGGTGGCGGGCTCGCCGAGGCCGGGGAAACCTTGTTCACACCGCTACGGACGGCCGTCAAGGAGCGCGTGACGTTCCAGCGGCTCCCCCACATCGTGCCGGCGGCCCTCGGGGACACCGCCGGATGCCTGGGCGCAGGGCTGCTCGCCTGGGACCTACTCGCCACGGAGGTACCTGCCTGATGTCCGGAAGCGCACACAGCACCGTTCTCTCCGGGGCCAGGGTGGTACTCCCCACCGGGACCGTCGCGAACGGCCGGGTCATCGTCACCGGCGACCGGATCGCCGGCAGCGCACCCGAGGGCGCCGCGGTCGTCGACCTCTCCGGGCACTGGCTCGTCCCCGGCTTCGTGGACATGCACAACCACGGCGGCGGCGGCGCCTCCTTCACCTCCGGCACCGCCGAGGAGGTCCTCCGCGGCGTCCACACCCACCGCGCCCACGGCACCACCACCCTGATCGCCTCCACCGTCACCGGCGACCTGGACGAACTGGGCCGCCGGGCCGGCCTGCTGGCCGAACTGACCCAGCAGGGCGACATCGCCGGCATCCACTTCGAGGGACCGTTCATCAACCCCTGCCGCAAGGGCGCCCACAAGGAGTCCCTGCTCCGCGACCCCGACCCGGCCGAGGTCCGCAAGCTGGTCGACGCCGCGCACGGAGCCGCCCGGATGGTCACCCTCGCCACCGAACTCCCCGGCGGCCTGGACTCCGTACGACTGCTCGCCGAACACGGCGTGATCGCCGCCATCGGGCACACCGACTCCACGTACGAGCAGACCCGGCAGGCCATCGACGCCGGCGCCACCGTCGCCACCCACCTGTACAACGCGATGCCGGGCCTCGCGCACCGCGAGCCGGGCCCGATCGCGGCGCTCCTTGAGGACGAGCGGGTCACCGTCGAACTCATCAACGACGGCACCCACCTGCACCCGGCCGCCCTGGAGCTGGCCTTCCACCACGCCGGCGCGGACCGGGTCGCACTGATCACCGACGCGATGGACGCGGCCGGGTTCGGCGACGGCACCTACCACCTCGGCCCGCTGGAGGTCGAGGTCAAGGACGGAGTGGCCCGCCTGGTCGAGGGCGGCTCCATCGCCGGCTCCACCCTCACCCTGGACACCGCCTTCAAACGGTCCGTCACCATCGACCGGCTGCCGGTGGAATCGGTGGTCCAGGCGATCTCCGCGAACCCGGCCAAGCTCCTCGGCCTCTACGACCAGGTCGGCTCGCTGGAACCGGGCAAGTACGCCGACCTGGTCGTGCTGGACGCCGGGTTCGACCTGAAGGGCGTCATGCGCCGCGGCGAATGGATCGTCAACCGTTTCTAGAGACTGAGTGGGAGTGAGTCCTGTTGCCAGGGCTCGTGCTCAGCCGAACGCCCCGAACGGTGTTGGGCGTTCTGGTCCCCCGCGTTCGCGCCGCGTCCGGCGCGCACGGATCGTGTCCGCGGTCCGGGGATGCGGGGGCGGGTTCCCTCACGCCCGGGGATGCCCGGTCGGGCCTGGGCGGTCCGATGCCCGACACCATCGCTCTGGTGGTGGCGGGGCGGTGCCGTCCGTCGCCGGATCGGGTGTCCCTGGGCGCGTCGTCCGATCGCCACGGCGGCCGCGTCGTGGCGTGTGGCCTTCCTGTTCTTCCCGGTCAGAGGCTTCTGCCAGTGCTGGGCGCCCCACCGGGAGGTGTAGGCCGGGTCGACGGCGATGACTGTGATGCCACTCTGGTCGGCCATGGAGGTCAGGCGGGCGCGCAGGCGTGCGGTGGGCATGCCGGAGATCAGCTGCCTGAACCGCTTCTGTCGGCCCGCGCCTGCTCCAGCCGGTCTTCGAGAACGTGCAGACGGCGCTGCTTGGCGTGCCACTCCTGCCGGGTGCGGTAACCGCTCGGGGCCCGCTTGGCCCCTTTCGCCCCCAACGGCAGGGACAGCCGGTGCACCAGGGTGCGGACCCCGGCCTCAAGGCTATGGATGTGCGCGAGCTGCCCTCGGCGGGCCAGCGCCCACTGATCATGCGTGGCCCTGGTGATGCTGCCCGCCCAACGCGAGGACGACTCGCCGGTCAAAGCCTGCTTGCGGGCCGCCCACGTCCGGGCGGAGTGCTCCAGCCCCTCCCGGCAGCGCACCGCCAGATCCCGGGAGGCCAGCGACCCCAAATGCGCCCCGACCAGAGCAAGGACCTGCACATCCCGTCCGGTCAGCTCCTTCAACCGCGTACGGATCGCAGCACCGGCAGGGCCGGGAACAACGAACGGCGCCGCCGCCTCACGCAGCCCGCTCATCGTCACACACCTCCTGTCAGGCGCCTAACAACCCGTCACCGTGCCAACGAGCACCTATCGCACAGGTCACGCATTCGATGGAAGAACTGCCGTTCCTCTCACCTCCAGGGCTCACTCATACGCGCCACAACAGGTCCAAACGCCGTCAATCACCAACAGCTCCCGACCCCCTCGGCTGACCGGGTCATCGGCGAAAGGGGCCGGACAGGGGGGTGGGCGGACCGCTCCCCGGTTTGGCATGATCCCGGCACCGGGCGAACCGAGCCCTGAGAAGCCGACCGCCCGGGGGGTGCCGATGATCCTGACCGTCACGCTGAACACCGCACTGGACCTGACGTACCGGGTGCCGCGGCTGACGCCGCACTCCTCGCACCGGGTCTCCGAGGTCCGCGAACGGCCCGGCGGCAAGGGCGTGAACGTGGCCCGCGTCCTGGCGGCGCTGGGGCACGAGGTGACGGTCACCGGCTTCGCCGGCGGGCCCGCCGGCGAGGCGCTGCGCGGCGCGCTGGACGGCGGCGTACGGGACGAACTGGTCGGCTGCGCCGGGAACACCCGGCGGACGGTGGCCGTGGTGGACGCCGCGTCCGGGGACACCACCCAGTTCAACGAGCCCGGACCGCTGATCTCCCCGGCCGAGTGGTCGGGCTTCCTCACCCGCTACGACGAACTGCTCCGGGGAGCCGCAGCGGTCGCGCTGTGCGGCAGCCTGCCGCCCGGCGTCCCGGTCGGCGCGTACGCGGCCCTGGTCCGGCAGGCCCGCGCGGCCGGGGTCCCGGTGCTGCTGGACACCAGCGGCGAGGCGCTGCGCCGGGGCGTGGCCGCCCGCCCGGACCTGATCAAGCCGAACACCGCAGAGCTGGCGGAGCTGACGGGCGCCCGGGACCCGCTCCCGGCCGCCCTGGCGGCCCGGCGGCGCGGAGCCCACGCGGTGGTCGCCTCGCTCGGCCCCGGCGGCCTGCTGGCGGCCACCCCGGAGGGCATCTGGCAGGCGGCCCCGCCGCGCGCCCTGGCGGGGAACCCCACGGGCGCGGGCGACTCGGCGGTCGCGGGCCTGCTGTCGGGCCTGGCGGAACGCCTGGACTGGCCGGAACGCCTGGCCCGCGCGGTGGCCCTGTCGGCGGCGACCGTCACGGCCCCGGTGGCGGGAGAGTTCGACCCCCGCACCTACGAACAGGTACGGGGGTCGGTGGTGGTGACGGCCGGTCAGCCGGTCAGCCGTTGATGCCGGTCAGCCAGAACTGGTCGATGTTGGCGTTGCACTTGTTGCCCGCCTCGCACGACAGCTTGATGGTGTTGGTGCCCTCCTTGAGATCCACCTGACCCCAGGTGGTCTGCCAGCCCTTCTCCCAGTCGCCCTGCGGCTGCTTGGAGAAGTTGTGCAGCCGGACCGGCAGCGAGTTGGGCTTGCCGTTGATCGTCAGCGTGCCGTCGGCGTCCTCGCCCGGAATGCCGTACCGGATGTAGAAGCGGTACTTGCCGCCCTTGGGCAGGTCCAGGGTCCAGGTCACGGCCGCGCCGACCTGGTTGAACTGGCCGACGTACTGCCCGCTCTCGGACTTGGCGCCAGGCACCGTTCCGTCCAGCTTGGCACCACCGGAGATGGCCATGCCCGGGCCGCCCGCGTCGCCCTTCGGCAGCTTGGACGCGGGCTTCTCCGAGGGGCTGGCCTCGGGGCTCGCCGAGCTGTTCTGCGGCTGGGGCGCCTGGGACTGGCCGCCCGTGCCGGCCGTGGTCTGCGTGCCGGACTTGTCGTCCTTCTCACCCAGGTCACCGAAGGCCAGGGCCGCGCCGATGCCGATGGCCACCGCACCGACCACCGCGATGGCGGCGATCAGCAGGCCGCGCCGGCTGGAACCGCCGCCGTGCGAGCCTCCGTGCGAGCCGCCGCCGTGCGAGGCCATGGTCTGCGTCTGGTGCTGCGGGGGCTGCTGCTGCGGGACGCCGTAGCCGCCGGCGGCGATGGCTTCGGGCGCGGCGTAGTGCGGCTGGGGCTGCGGCGGGACGCTGCCGCGCTGGCCGCCGTACGTCCGCTCGCCGACCGTGCGCACCTGGTTGTACGAGGTCCGGGGCACGCCCGGCTGCGGGCCGGCCTGACCACCGGCCGACGGACCGGGGTAGCCGTACCCACCGCCCTGCGGCGGGGTGGCTCCGGCAGCCTGGCCGTCCGCGTAGAGGTAGCCGAACGGATCCTCGTCCTCGGGCTTGTTCGCGGGCGTGGTCATCGCGGGTCACTCCTTTCGACCCACGGGAGCCTACCCCGAACACGTGCGCCCACGGGCTCCGGATGCACTCAGCCGGCCCTTCGATGTGCTTTGGAACGCGACCTTTTCTCGATGTACATGCGCTGGTCGGCAGAGCGCAGCACTTCCTCCGCCGACATTCCGCAGCTGGCCCAGCCGATGCCGAAACTGGCGCCCACCCGCACGGCACGGCCGTCCACCCGGATCGGCGGGATGATCGCGTTGCGCA
Organism: Streptomyces sp. NPDC048603; assembly: GCF_043199475.1. Classification (NCBI taxonomy): domain Bacteria; kingdom Bacillati; phylum Actinomycetota; class Actinomycetes; order Kitasatosporales; family Streptomycetaceae; genus Streptomyces; species Streptomyces sp. NPDC048603. Next base: position 516,516 of record NZ_JBICVY010000004.1, read on the forward strand.
GCCGGACGGCGAGGTCGGCGGCGTCGGCGGCGCCCAGGCCGTCGGCGAGGACGACGAATTCGTCACCACCCAGCCGGGCGACGGTGTCACCGTCCCTGACGCACGTCGTGAGCCGCCGCGCCACCTCGATGAGCACCGCGTCCCCGGTGTGGTGGCCGAACCGGTCGTTGATCGATTTGAAGCCGTCCAGGTCGCAGAAGAGCACGGCGAGGCCCTTGGTGCCGTCGTCGGCGTCGGCCGACGGTGCAACGGCGTGCACGTGGTGGTCGTAGGGCCCGCCGCCCTGGCCAGCGGCCGCGGGGTCCTGGGCCGGGGACGAGGACGGGGCCTGGGCCTGGGACGGGAGCTGGGACGGGGCCGGGGTCGTCGGGAACTCGAAGGGGTCGGGGTAGCCGTCGCCCTGGTACGCCTCGCCCTGGTACCCGTCGGAAGGGAAGCCGTCCCCTTGGTACCCGCCGTTCCGGTACCCGTCCGCCGGGTACGCGTCCGCTGGGTACCCACCGCCTTGGTACCCGCTCTGGTACCCGCCGTTCTGGTACCCGCCGTTCTGGTACCCGCTCCCCTGGTACCCCTCGCCCTGGTAGCCGTCGGGCTGGAAGCCGTGCTCCCCGGTGTCGGACCGGGCCGGACGTCCCTCGTAGGCCGCGTCCAGCGCCTCCACGGCGCCGGCCCGCACGGACTGTGGCCGGCGACACAGCCGTGACGCGAGCCGGGCGCGCAGTTCCGCGCTGTTGGGGAGGCCGGTCAGCGAGTCGTGGCTGGCCCGGTGGGCGAGCTGCAGCTCGTGACGCTTCCGCTCCTCGATGTCCTCGACGTGGGTCAGCAGGAAGCGCGGACCGTCGGCGGCGTCGGCGACGACGGAGTTGCGGAGCGAGACCCACACGTACGTGCCGTCGCGGCGGCCCAGCCGGAGCTCGGCGCGCCCGCCCTCGGCGGAGGTCCGCAGCAGGGTCCCGATGTCCTCGGGGTGGACCAGGTCGGAGAAGGAGTAGCGGCGCAGCACGGACGCGGGCCGGCCGAGCAGCCGGCACAACGCGTCGTTGGTGCGCAGCAGCCGGCCGTGCTGGTCACCGCCCATCTCGGCGATGGCCATGCCGCTCGGCGCGTACTCGAACGCCTGCCGGAAGGACTCCTCGCTGGCGCGGAGCGCCTGCTGCTCTCGCTCCAGCCGGACCAGGGCGCGCTGCATGTTCGCACGGAGCCTGGCGTTGCTGATCGCAATGGCGGCCTGGAAAGCGTACATCTGCAGGGCCTCGCGCCCCCACGCGCCAGGGCGGCGTCCGTTGCGCGGCCTGTCGACCGAAATGACCCCGAGCAGTTCACCTCCGGAGGCGTACATCGGCGCGTAAAGCCGGTCCTCGGGGTGCCACTCGTCGTGGAAGCGCGGTTCGGGGCCGTCGGTGTGCCACTGCGGCACGTCGTCCTCGAGCAGGACCCAGCCCTCGGTGTGCGGGATGAAGCGCAGGCCGTCCCAGGATTCGCCCATCGCGAGCCGGCGGTCCCAGGAGGCGCGGGAGCCGACGCGACCGGTGATCAGGGCTTCCGCGGAGGGGTCCCCGGCGAACGCGGCGACGACGAGATCACCGTCGGGGCGGACGAGGTTGACACAGGCGAGTTCGTAGCCGAGGCCGACAACGATGCCGTCGACGACGGTCTGCAGGGTGTCCGCCAGGCTCCTGGCCGTGTTGAGCTCGGCCACCACCTGATGGAGCTGCCGCAGGGTCGCAAGGCGGACGTACGGCTCCGACTCGGTCTCCATTGCTCGCTCTCCCCGAGACCTCGACAGCAACTCCAGGTTCGTCATCGGCGTTTCGTTGCGGTGTCCCGTCCACTGAATCACAGTGAGCTGTGCGGCAGGTACACAGGGTCAACAAATCTTGCTCTCTGTGACTCAAGTCACATGGTGTGAAAAGCGGGTCGCTGAATGGCTGGGAGCGCTCCCCCTCATTCTCTGCCGCAAACGACGGACTCGACGGGTTTGGATGGGATCTTGGGGGGGTCCTGAGGGGTCCTGAGGGGTCCTGAGGGGTCTTGGCGGGCCTGAACGGGACTGAACTGGCGTGAACCGGCCTGAACGGGTTCCGGGGCCTAGGTCCCCGCTCCGACCTTGGTCTCCCCGCGGGTCCGCCCGGGGCCCGATGCGGGGCACGGGAGCCCGAGACTAGCGTTCGGGGCGTGCCGAACACGAGACCTGAGACCCTTCATGCTGAAGGCGTGAGCGAAGACGAGTTCCGCGCAGCCATGTCACGGCTGGCCGCGGGTGTGGTGCTGGTGACCGCACAGGAGCCGCCCTTCGGGGAGGACGTCGGCATGACCGCCACGGCCTTCATGTCCGTGTCCCTGGATCCGCCGCTGGTGCTGGTGAGCCTGCGCGAGGGCTCCCGGATGGACGACCTGCTGGCCGAACAGCCCCTGTGGGCGGTGTCGGTCCTGGCGGAGCATCAGCGGCAGGTGGCGGGGCGGTTCGCGATGAAGGGCCGGATCAGCGACCGGCTGCTGTTCGCCGATCTCCCGTACGTACGCGGGGAAGTGAGCGGGGCCCCGCTGATCGGCGGCGCACTGGCGACCCTTGAGTGCCGTACGGAGTCCAGGACCGCGGCCGGGGACCACACGCTGGTGGTGGGGCGGGTGCTGAGCGCGTCCGTACCGCCGGGCGAGACCGGGCCGCTGGCCTACTTCCGGGGACGCTACCGGCAGCTGGGCGCGTAGGCGGCGGAGCGCTGCTTGCCGGCTCCGGCTGGGGCTCCGGTCCGGCTCCGGCTCCGGCTGGGGCTGGGGCTGGGGCTGGGGCTGGGGCTGGGGAAACGGTTCGGCTACCAGTCGCGGCCGGTGCGGCCCCGCTTGGTCTCGGCGCGCGCCTTCTTCTCCCGCAGACGCCGCTCGTTGATGCCGCGCGGGATCTTCGTCGGCCGGCGCGGCTTCGGCGGCGGCGCGGTGGCCTCGGCCAGCAGCGAGGCGAGACGGACCAGCGCCATCTCCCGGTTGCGCAGCTGCGAGCGGTGCTCCGAGGCGCGAACGGTGAGCACACCGTCCACCAGCCGCGGGGCCAGCCGCTCCAGCGCCCGCTCCTTCCAGACCTCCGGGAGACCGGACGTCGCGGCGAGGTCGAAGAGCAGCTCCGCCTTTGAGTCGGAGGTGTTCACGTGCTGCCCGCCGGGCCCCGAGGAACGCGAGAAACGCCACCGGAGCTCGGCCTCGGGCACCACGACCGAACCGCGGATGACATAGGGACCAGGCATGCCCCCATGGTCGCGCCCGCGCGCGGCCCCCGTCACCTCCATTTCGCCGTATGTTCCGAGCGACACTCCCCCGGCTGGAACCTTGACTCCCCCTCCCCGCGTTATGACAGTCAGCGATAGCTTGACCACACGGCCCCAAGGCCGGTCCTGAGGTCATGGTTCGAGGAAAGGGACATCCGATGGCGGTAAGCCTGTCCAAGGGCGGCAACGTCTCGCTCACGAAGGAGGCACCGGGCCTCAGTGCGGTCACGGTCGGCCTCGGCTGGGACGTCCGTACGACGACCGGCGTGGACTTCGACCTGGACGCGTCGGCCATCGCGGTGAACGCGATGGGCAAGGTCGTCTCCGACGGCCACTTCGTCTTCTTCAACAACAAGTCCACCCCGGACCAGACCATCGTCCACACCGGTGACAACCGGACCGGCGAGGGCGCCGGCGACGACGAGTCGATCAGCGTCAACCTGGCCGGCCTGTCCCCCGACGTAGACAAGATCGTCTTCCCGGTCTCCATCTACGACGCCGACTCGCGCAGCCAGAACTTCGGCCAGGTGCGCAACGCGTACATCCGCGTGCTCAACCAGGCCGGCGGCGCCGAGATCGCGCGCTACGACCTCTCCGAGGATGCCGCGACGGAGACCGCCATGGTCTTCGGCGAGCTCTACCGCAACGGCGCCGAGTGGAAGTTCCGCGCGGTCGGCCAGGGTTACGCCTCCGGTCTTACGGGCATCGCCCAGGACTTCGGCGTCAACGTCTGATCGGTGTTCGGCGCCTGATCGGCGTTCGGCGCTTCGGCGTCTGATCGGCATCGGCGCTTGATCCGCCTGCCGGGCACAGTGGCGGAATCCCCTTCCCAGCCGTCCGGGGAGGGGCCTCCGCCACTCTGGGGCGGGGGCGGGGGCGGGGGCGGGGGCGAGGGTGCGGCAGCGCGGGCCGCGGGTGGTCGGGAGACCGAGACTCACCCCTTGGGCTTGTCGGCCCCGTACAGCCAGTTCTGCCACACCTGCTTGTCCAGGTCCTTGCCGGTCAGCCGCTCGGTGTAGGCGATGAAGTCGGCCGTGTCGGCGTTGCCGTGCCGGTGCTCTTCGGCCCAGCCCCGCACGAGAGCGAAGAACTTCTCGTCCCCGACCTCCTGCCGGATCCGGTGCAGCACCATCGCACCGCGGTAGTACACGGGGTCATCGGAAATCACTTCCGCGGACGGCGGGTTGGCGGGCGGGAAGGCGGCCCAGTCCGCGTCCGCGGCTGGATCGACCTGTGTGTCGCCCTTCAGGAAGGCCTGGAAGCGCTCCTCCGCGCTGAGCCCGCCGTGGTCCTCCGACCACAGCCACTCCGCGTACGTCGCGAAGCCCTCGTTGAGCCACATGTCCTTCCAGGACTTCGGCGACACCGAGTTCCCGAACCACTGGTGTGCCATCTCGTGCACCACCAGGTCCACCGTCGGCGCGCCGGGATAGACCGGCCGGGTCTGCGTCTCCAGCGCGTACGCGAGGGTGTCCGGCGCCTCCACGACGGCCCCGGCGGCCGCGAACGGATAGGACCCGAACCTCCGGCTCCCCCAGTCCACGATCTCCGGGATCCTGCCCAGCGCCTCGGCGCTCGCCTTGGCCTCCTCGGGCACGACGGCGTTGTACACGGGAATCCCGGACGCCGTTGCCCCGGTAGAGACCCGGTACTTCCCCACGGCGGCGATCGCCAGATAGCTGGCCATCGGCTCAGAGCTCCGCCACCGGAAGACAGTCCTGTCGTTGCTGTCGTTGCTGTCGTTGCTGTCGTCGGCGTTGTTGCTCTTGTCGCTCTTTCCGGTTCCCTTGTCGGTCCGGGACTCCAGGCGCCCGTTGGACACCGCCTCGTACCCCTTGGGCACGGTCAGCGCGATGTCGTAGGTGGCCTTGTCGCTCGGGTGGTGGTTCCCCGGGAACCAGGCCATCGACCCGACCGGCTCACCGACCGCCACCGCCCCGTCCTCGGTCGGGATCCAGCCCTCCTCGGACCCGTCCGGGTCCTTCACCGTCCTCGGCTTCCCCGAGTACGTGACGACCGTACGGAAGACCTCGCCCTTCTCCAGCTCCTCGGCAGGCCGGACCGTCAGCTCCTGGCCGGTCCGGTTGAACCGGGCCGCGGCGTCCTGGACCTTCACGTCCTCCACGTCGAGCCCGGACAGGTCGAGGTTGAAGGCGCTCAGCCCCTGCGTGGCCCGGGCCGTGATGACGGCGGTGCCGGACATCCGGCCCTCATCGGGCCGGTAGTCGATCGCCAGGTCGTAGTGCTGGACGTCGTACCCGCCGTTGCCGGCCTTCGGGAAGAAGGGGTCCCGCACCCCGGCAGCACCGGGCCGCCCCTGCACCGTACTGCCCGTGCACGCCGTGGTGAGGGCGAGCAGAGCAGCGGTGACGGGGGCGGCGGCCCGGAAGAACGTGCGGTTGTCCACCACTCGATCTTAAAACCCAAACCCGGTTACAACGGTCAGCCGTTGAGCGACTCCACACCGGCCTTCGCGTACTTCTCGTCCAGGTCACCGCTCGGGGCGCCGGCGACACCGATGCCGGCGATCGGGGCGCCGTTCAGCTGGACCGGGGCGCCGCCGCCGAGGAAGAGGGTGCCGGGGATGTCCTTCAGGTTCGGGGTCTGGGCGAGGCGGCCCACGAGCACCGAGGTCGGGGCGTTCCAGGACACGGCGGTGAACGCCTTGCGCTGGGCGGACTCGTACGACTGCGGGCCCGCGCCGTCACCGCGCAGCGTGACGACCGTGTTGCCGTTCCGGTCGACGACGGCGACGGTGACGCGCTGGTTCTCCTTCTGCGCGGCCTTGAGGGCGGCCTGCGCGGCCTTCGTCGCGGCCTCGATGGTCAGGTGCGTGGTGGTGGTGAAGTTCTCACTGTCGCTCTTCTTGGCCACCGCGGCGGGCTTGGCAGCGGGAGCGGCGCTGGCGCTGGCGCTGACGGCACCGAAGGTGCCGGCACCGAGCGCAACGGCGAGGGCGGCACCGGTGAGGACGCGGGTACGGGTGTTCATGCGGATGCTCCTAGGCGTGTGGGCGGGTCGCGCTGCGGGTACTCGCCGGCCGCTGCCGGCCGGGCTCTTTCCGCACCACCCATGCTGGTCCCGCAGCCGCCGCCGCCCCGTCCCCGGACCGGCTCGGCCCGCGCGCCGATCCGGTTGACCCCGGGGTCAACCGATCGGCTGATGCGCAGCCCGGCTCCGGCCGAGTTTCCTGGTCAGAGGTCTACTCCGGCATCGGGCGGCCGGGCACCGTCCCCTGTCGGCCGTCCCTATCCGCCGTCCCTGTCCACCGTCCCCTGTCCGCCGTCCGCCGTCCGCCGTCCCTTGTCCTCCGTCCGCCGGTACGGGGCCGCCGTCCGCCGGTCCGGGGCCGCCGGTCCGGGGCCGCCGGTCCGGGTCCACCGGTCCGGGGCCACCGGTCCGGGGCCGCAGGTCTGGGTCCACCAGTCCGGGTCCACCGGCCCGGGTCCACCGGTGTCAGTCCCCATCGCCCTGCCGGATGCCTGCCCACACGGGAGGCGGCCAGCCCGCCGACACCGAGGCAGGACGGCCGGGAGCCGGCGGGAGGGGGACGGGGGTGGAGGCTGGGGGTGTCCGGGACACTCAAGCGTGATGTGTGGCGCGCCCCCCGCCCAGCAGCCAAACCCCGCTCAGCGCGCCGTAAATCATGCCGTCCCGGACACCCCCAGCCGGAGCCCCCGGCCCCCGGACCCGAAGCCGCCCGAAACCCGCCCCTGCCCGGCCCCGCCCGGCCCCGCCCGGCCCAGCCCAGCCCAGCACCCAGATCCCCAGACCCGAAGCCACCACCCAGCCCGAAGCCACCACCCGGCCGCTACGCGGCACGATGGACGTACGACCCGACCCGAGAGGACCCCCGTGACCGCAGGCCAGCGCCCCACCACCGGCCGCGCAGCCGGCCGAGGCGCCGCAAGCCGGAGTGCCGCGAGCCGGACCCGTACTCGCGCCCTCGCCGCGGTCATGCACACCGCCTTCTTCCTCCTGCTCACCGCCTCGGTGACCCGCTTCCTCCTCCGCCACCCCGGCGAACCCCGCACCCCGTGGGTCATCGCGCTGAGCATCACCCTGGCCCTGCTCTACGTCCTCGGCCCGGCCCTCGGCCGTACGGGCACCAGCCCGAGCACCAGCACCCCCGCCGCCGGCGCGACCGCTCCACGCCCGTCCCCCCGCCGCCTCCTCTGGCTGGGCCTCGTCATCGCCGTCTGGGTCGTCCTCGTGCTCCTCGCCCCCAGCTTCGCCTGGTGCGCCGTCCCGCTCTTCTACACCGCCCTCCGCACCCTCCCGCCCCGCGCCGCCGTGGCCATCGTCGGCCTGCTCACCGCCTTGGTCGTGGCCGCGAACCTGCGCCTGGCCACCGGCCCCTTCGACCCCAACCTGCTGCTCGCCCCGCCGGCCGTCGCCGCCCTCGCCGCCGCCGTCTTCATCCACATGGAGCGCCAGGCAGCCGATCAGCAGGCGCTCATCGACGACCTGATCCGGACCCGGCGCGAGCTGGCCGCGACCGAGCGCCGCGAAGGCACCCTCGCCGAACGGCAGCGGCTGTCCATGGAGATCCACGACACCCTGGCCCAGCACCTCTCCAGTCAGCAGATGCTGCTCCAGGCCGCCGACCGCACCTGGGACGCCGACCCCGGCACCGCCCGTGCCCACGTCCGCACCGCCAACGAGATCGCCGCCCGCGGCCTCGCCGCGGCCCGCCGGCTGGTCGCCGACCTGGCCCCGCCCGAGCTCGACAACGGCGCCGGGCTCCCCGATGCCCTCCGCGCGCTGGACGCCGGCCCGGACATCACCGTCCGCTTCCATCTGGAGGGGGTCCCGGTCCCGCTTCCCGACCGCACCCAGTCCGCGCTGCTCCGCATCGCGCAGGGCGCGCTGGCGAACGTAAGGGAACACTCCGGCGCCCGCACGGCCGCGCTCACGCTGAGTTTCCTGGGCGACCAGGTGGTCCTGGACGTCGCCGACGACGGCCGTGGCTTCACCGAGTCCCGGCCCGCGGGGAGGGACCGCAGGGACCGCGGCCACGGACTGCCCGCCATGCACGCCCGGGTGCGTCAGCTGGGCGGCACCCTCACCGTCGAGTCCGTCCCCGGCGAGGGGACCGTCCTCTCCGCCGCGCTGCCCCTGGAGCCCGCCTCATGAGCGCCTCACGCAAGCCCACCACGATCCTGCTCTGCGACGACCACGTCGTGGTCCGGGCCGGACTGCTCGCCCTGCTCGGCAGCGAACCCGACATCGAGGTACTGGGCGAGGCGGGCAGCGGCGAGGAGGCGGTCGCGCTGGCCGCCAAACTGCACCCTGATGTGGTGCTGATGGACCTCCAGCTCGGCGAGGGGATCGACGGGGTGGAGGCGACCCGCCGGCTGACCGCCCTGCCCCGGCCGCCGCACGTCCTGGTCCTCACCACGTACGACACCGATGCCGACATCACCCGCGCCATCGGGGCGGGGGCGACCGGGTACCTGCTCAAGGCGGAACGCCCGGAAGAGCTCTTCGCCGCGATCCACTCCGCCGCCGAGGGCCGTACGACGCTCTCCCCGCCGGTGGCGAGCCGCGTGATGGCCCACATGCGGGGCTCGCGCCCCACCTTGACGGAACGTGAGCTGGACATCCTGGGCCAGCTCGCACACGGCCTCGGCAACCGCGAGATCGCCCGCGCCCTGTTCATCAGCGAGGCCACGGTCAAGACCCACCTGGGCCGCATCTACGACAAGCTCGGCGTCGACACGCGCGCGGGCGCGGTAGCGGTGGCGAAGGAGCGGAGGCTTCTTCCGTAGGGGGCGACGGGGCAGGGCCGAGATACGCCAAGGCTCCGCTGGGTCGGGGGCGAGAGTGCCCGGGGGCTGCCCGTCAGTCCTCATCGTCCTTCCGTGCCGGCCGTCGGCGTCAAGGGCGCGACGTTGTCGCGTCGCCTCCGGCGATGGCCCTTCGGGCCACCCTTGACCCCGACGACCGTCCCGGAACGACAAGGACTGTCGGGCGGCCCCCGGGGGAACGGCATGGAGGGACCCAGGCTCCCTTGGCCGGGGCGTTGGCGGGCACGAGCCGCAGCTCCGCTCGGCCAGCCGCCCATCCGGGCGGACGCGGAATCGAAGTCGATCAGATCTACGCAATCCAGCTCGGCCCACGCGCACCAGATCGCTACGCGCTCCTGTCGGATGGCGGGTGCGGGCCGCCGGAAGCCGGGGCATGGGGCGCCCACGATCGCTACGTGCTCCTCCCGGACGGCGGGTGCGGGCTGCCGGGGGCCGGACATAGGCCGCCACCGATCGCTACGCGCTCCTGCCGGTCGGCGGGTGCGGCCCGTCAGGGGCAGAACATAGGCCGCCAACGATCGCTGGGCGCTCTCGCGATCGCTGGGCGCTCTTGCGATCACGGCGGCCGGCAGGCCGGCTGATCCACCGGCCGCCGGACAGTCGGCCGCCGACGGCGAGCAACCACCCACCGGTGGCCCGGCATCCGTGATGCCCTCTACGGGTGGGCGGATGGGAAACCCCCCGCGCGGAGCGCGGAAACCCAGCCCGCACCCGCGAAGCGGCAAGGCAGCCGTGACACCATCGAGCCATGCTCGACATCGGCTACTCCCTCTCCCGCCGCTTCCCCGACCCCCCGCAGACCGACTACCGCACCGCGGACGTCCGTACCCTGCGTCACGACCTGTTCTGTGGGGACGTCTACCTCGCCGACACCGAGCAGGACCGGGAGCTGTCCACAGCCTGGGGATGGGTGCCGGTGCTGGACTTCGCCTGGGCGCTCTGTGACATCGTCGAGCAGCTCGACCAAGACCCCCGGGGGAGCCGTTCGGCGAACAGCCGGTACGCCGAGCTCGACTTCACCGAGTCCACGGACCGCATGCTGTTCGAGCGTCGGTTCGGGTGGGTGGACATCGAGGCCGACTGGATGCCCGCCGAGGAAGCCCCGCTGACCTTCAACCACGCCTTGCTGCGCCGTGAGGCCCGCGACTTCCTGCACGACCTGATCGCCGATCTGATCGACATGCACGAAGGACTCGGCGACAACCCGGCTGTCTGGAGCCTGCAGTCCCGGTTCCCCCGGGTGCCTGCCTGACCCCGGCCGGCGGGAGCTACCCCGTCGGGTCCGCCTCGACCCGGATGCCCAGCTGCGCCGCCAGCGCCGGTGCCAGGTCCAGCAGCTGCGCCGGGCTGATCACCGCTCCCGCCAGTCGGTCCAGTCCGCGTACGACGTCCAGCTCGACGGCGCCCCGCAGGTCCACCTCCGCCAGCCGCGCGCCCGAGAAGTCCGCCCGGCGCAGCACGCAGTCGCGGAACTCCACGCGCTCCAGTTCGGCGCCCCCGAAGTCCGGCTCGGCCAGCACCACGCCCTCGAAGACCACGTCCGTCAGCCGGGCCGCCCGCAGGTTCAGGTAGTCGATCTTCCCGCCGCGTACGAGGACGCGCTCCAGCACGGCCCCATGCGCCTGGATGCCGCCCAGCCGGGCCTCCGTCAGCTCCACGTCCCGGAAGCCGGCCCCCGCCAGATCCGTGCCCACCCCGCGCACCCGTTCCAGGACGCAGTCCGTGAAGCGGGCGTTCCTCAGGCGGGCCTCGTCCAGGGCGCAGTCGGTCAGGCGGCAGTCCAGGAACCGGGACCCCGTCCCGTCCTGACCGTCCAGCTCCAGCCCCGCGAACTCCAGCCCGTCGTAGTCGCCCTCCCGTTCCAGGCCGTTGCTCGTGTACGGCTCCAGTTCCGGCAGCCGCACGCTGGGTTCCTTCGCTTTCGCCGGCCGGGCCGCCGATCTCGTCTTCCGTGCCATCCCCTCATGCTGGACCACGCCACCGACAGGCATGGCTCAGGCCGTGCCCAGGGCGGCCAGCGGCGCGTCGGTCAGCCGGTACACCGACCACTCGTCCTGCGGACGCGCGCCCAGCGACTCGTAGAACGCGATCGTGGGGGCGTTCCAGTTCAGCACCGACCACTCCAGCCGCTGATAACCGCGCTCCACGCAGGTCCGGGCCAGCTCCGCCAGCAGGGCCTTGCCGTGACCGCCGCCCCGCGCCGACGGGCGCACGTACAGGTCCTCCAGGTAGATGCCGTGGACCCCGCGCCAGGTCGAGAAGCTCAGGAACCAGATCGCGTAGCCGACCACCTCGCCCGCGTCGGTCTGGGCGAGGTGCGCGAACGCCGCGGGCCGTTCACCGAACAGCGCCTCGCGCAGTTGATCCTCGTCGGCGCGCACCTCGTGGAGGGCGCTCTCGTACTCCGCCAGCTCGCGGATCATGGCGTGGATGGCGGGAACGTCGGCTTCGGTCGCGGTTCTGATCATGCGCGCAGCCTAGGCGGCCGCCGCCCCGTGCCCGTTCCGCGGCCGACCGGCGGTCGGCCCGGCCCGCCGTGCCGGCAGGGCGCCGTGGATACCCCGCCCCGCCGGGAGGCCGTCACTCAGCGCCCCAGCAGGAGCTCGGCCGCCGTCCGCTGGTCCGGGTCGAGTGCTTCCTCGCCGTCCTCGATGTCCCACAGCGCGTTCTGGACGAGGCGGCCCAGGGTCCAGCACCGCGCCCGGGCCCGGTCCAGTCCCATGACCTCCGTCATCAGGTCGAAGCGCCACAGCACGTCGTCGGCTTCGAACAGGTTCCCCAGGGCCGGCCACAGCTCGAAGCCCGGATCCCCGGCGAGCGGCTTCGGGTCGATCGCCAGCCACGGCTCGCGGCCGGCCGCCAGCACGTTGTCGAAGTGGAGGTCCCAGTGGAGCAGGCGCTCCCCGGGCTCCCCCGCCACCTCGGCCAGAGCTGCCGCGCAGTCCCGGAACAGCCGCCGGTCGCGCTCGTCCGCCAGCCGGCCGGCCGCCTCCGGTACGGCCGCCAGCATGGCCGCGGCCATGTCCCCCAGCCGCCGCATCCCCGCCGGCGCCGGTACGGCCGTCAGGCGGGCCAGCAGCTCCGCGATCACCCGCACCGCCCGACGCGGGTCCGCCCGCGCCACCTCCGAGAGCGGGCTGCTCTCGTCGAGACGCTCCAGCAGCAGCGTCCCCGTCTCCGGGTCGTGCTCCAGCAGCCGTACGCAGCCGTGCCCGCCCCAGGCGCGCAGCGCGACCGGCTCGCCTTCCGTCTCCTCGTCCACCGCCTGCAGTTTCAGCACGGCCGGCGTGCCGTCCGCCCGGTCCACCGGCAGCACCAGCGCGGCCACTCCGTGCATGGCCGGACCCGACCGGCGCAGCCGCCACCGGTCCAGGAACTCCGCCGAGCGGCGGGGCAGCGCGTCGATGAAGGCCCGGCCCGCCTCCCCGTTCCATTCCAGCTGTGACTCGACCAGAGCTGCAGGGATCTCCACCATGATCCGACGCTATCCGGATGAGGCGGTCCGTTTCATCCGCTTTCCGGCGAAGCCGCGCACCGCGAGAGGCCGACCAGCCGAACACCCGACCCAGACCTGGACACACATACGGAGCGCGGTGTACCAACTCCCCCATGACCAGCGCGAGCGCGACGATCAACGGCGGCATCTCCTTCTGGTACGCGACCCACGGCACCCCGCCGCCCCGCGCACCGCTGACCTCCGACGCCACCGCCGACGTCGTCATCGTCGGCGGCGGCTACACCGGCCTGTGGACGGCGTACTACCTCAAGCAGGCCGCCCCCTTCCTCCGGATCACCGTCCTCGAACGGAAGTTCTGCGGATACGGCGCCTCCGGCCGCAACGGCGGCTGGCTCTACAACGGAATCGCCGGCCGCGACCGCTACGCCGCGCTCCACGGCCGCGACGCCGCCCAACGCCTCCAGCAGGCCATGAACGACACCGTCACCGAGGTGATCGACGTCGCCGCCAAGGAGGCCATCGACGCCGACATCCACCGCGGCGGCGTACTGGAAGTGGCCCGCACCCCCGCCCAGCTCACCCGGCTCAAGGCCTTCCACGAGGCCGAGGTCGGCTTCGGCGAGACCGACCGAGTCCTGCTCGGCGCCACCGAGACCCGCGCCCGCATCGACATCGCCGACGCCGTCGGCTCCTCCTGGACCCCCCACGGCGCCCGCATCCACCCCGCCAAACTCGTCACCGGCCTCGCCGACGCCTGCGAACGCCTCGGCGTCACCATCCACGAGTCGACACCCGTCACCGAGATCGCCCCGAAACGCGCCGTCACCCCGTACGGCACCGTCCGCGCCCCCTACGTCCTGCGCTGCACCGAAGGCTTCACCGCAGGCCTCAAGGGCCAGAAGCGCTCATGGCTCCCCATGAACTCCTCCATGATCGTCACCGCCCCGCTCCCCCCGGAGACCTGGGAACGGATCGGCTGGAACGACCGCGCCACCCTCGGCGACATGGCCCACGCCTACATGTACGCCCAGCGCACCGCCGACGACCGCATCGCCATCGGCGGCCGCGGCGTCCCCTACCGCTTCGGCTCCCGCACCGACAACGACGGCCGCACCCAGCCCGCCACCATCGCGGCCCTCACCGACCTCCTCACCGCCTTCTTCCCCCACCTCACCGGCGTGGAGATCACCCACGCCTGGTCCGGAGTGCTCGGTGTCCCCCGCGACTGGTGCGCCACCGTCACCCTCGACCGCACCACCGGGCTCGGCTGGGCCGGCGGCTACGTCGGCTCAGGCGTCGCCACCGCCAACCTCGCCGCCCGCACCCTCCGCGACCTGGTCCAGCAGGACTCCGGCCAGGGCGGCCCCACCGACCTGACCACCCTCCCGTGGGTCAACCACCGGGTCCGGCGCTGGGAACCGGAACCTCTCCGCTGGCTCGGCGTACACGCCCTCTACGCCGCCTACCGCGAGGCCGACCGCCGCGAGACCACGCACCAGACCGCGGCCACCGCACCCCTGGCCCGGATCGCCGACCGCATCTCGGGCCGCCACTAGGGCCTGCGACGTCAGCGCGCCGTACGGCCCGCCGCGCCCGTTCGCCACTCGCGGCCGATCGAACGCATCAGGGCCGGGTACACCCCCAGGTACCGGAACGGCTTGATGCCGAGCATGTACAGCGAGCCGAGGCGGCCGTTCGGCTTCACCAGGACGGCCAACTGGCCCCGGTAGCCACCGTTCCCGTCGGGGACCCAGCCGATGTGCATCACCCCGTGCATGGTCTTGTTGGCGCACTCGGCGGCCCATTCGTCATGCGTCTGGAAGACGGAGGTGAAGGGCACCGAGCTGAGGTCGGGCCCGCGCGGCCCCTCGCGCAGGTCCTCCGGCAGCCGATCGCGCAGGGTCGCCACCCGACCGCCTATGCCCGAGTCCGGCCTGTCCCAGCCGAGCAGCGCGCCGAGCTTCCAGCGCACCGCGAAGAGGAAGCGGCCCACGGGGTTGCCCCCGTCCGGACCCTCCTTGCCGTCCGCCATCTGCCGGACCAGGTGGTGCAGGTCGTCCGGGCCTCCCGGCGTCGGCAGCGCCCACACGTCCTCGAGCCGGAAATCGCCGGCGATCTCGTGGATCCGCCAGGGCCGGGACGTGTGGTCGGCCGGGTGAAGACGCAGCTCGCTCATGACGGACCCCTGTCTATACGGTGGCGTATAGATCAAGCATAGACCCGACTGTACGGCGCCGTATACTTCGGGTCGGAACACACGAGGGGAGACGCGGCATGGGCGCGATCCGCACACCGCGGGTCAAGTGGATCGAGCAGGGCCTACGGGCACTCGCCGCCGGCGGACCCGAGGCCGTCCGCGTCGAGGTCCTCGCCCAGACACTCGGCGTCAGCAAGGGCGGCTTCTACGGCTACTTCGGCAACCGCGCCGCCCTGCTGGAGGAAATGCTCGACACCTGGGAACGCGGAGTCACCGAGGACGTCATCGAGCGGATCGAGCACGACGGGGGCGACGCCCGCGAGCGCCTCGGCCGCCTCTTCGACTTCGTCGGCTCGGCCGACACACCCGTGACCGACGCCGGGGTCGAACTCGCGATCCGCGACTGGGCCCGGCGCGACGAAGACGTCGCACACCGCCTCCGCCGGGCCGACAACCGGCGCATGGACTACCTGCGCGAGCTCTACGGGGCCTTCTGCCCCGACCAGGACGACGTCGAAGCCCGCTGCCTGATCACCTTCTCCCTGCGCATCGGCGACCACCTCATCGCAGCCGACAACGGCCCGCGCAGCCGCGCGGAAGTCCTCACCGCCGTCAGGAACCGGCTCCTGGGCTAGCCGGAACCGACCCGGCGGAACCCCCCTCACAGCGGCCCCGCTCCTCCCCGAACTCCAGCCGCTCGATCACCCGCGCGGTCGCCACCGCCGGCAGCACCAGCCGCCACATCTCCTCGACCCGCTGCGGCAGGTCCACCCGCGCCGTCTCCAGGTGCGCGTGCATCTGCGCACCGGCGCACGCGTTGACCACCAGCCGCGCCAGCGCCCCGGCGTCCACCGACCGCCGCAACTCGCGCCGCTTCACCGCCAGCTCGAAGTCCCGCGCCAGGACCCCCGTCCACACCCGGTGCGTGCTCTCCTCACGCCCGATGAACCGGTCCTGCTCCATCAACAGCCGCGCCCCCGCGAACAACAGCGCGTCCGTCAGCAGCTGGTACGCCCACGTGAGCGTGAGGTCCACGGCATGCTGCAGCCCCTCCGAGGGCAGCGGCGGACTCACGAGCTCCGGCTGCGACCGTACGATCTCCCGTGCCAGGGCCTCCTTGGACGGGAAGTGGAAGTACATCGCCCCGAGCGTCACCCCCGCCCGGTCGGCGATCCGCGTCACACTCGCCCCGGCGAACCCCTCCTCGCCGAACACCTCGGCCCCCGCCTGGATGAGCGCCGCCCTCGTCCGGAGGGCACGGTCCTGCTTGACGGTCCGCGGCATGCCGGCCCCCAGACTCTCTGCGCACGTCGACAGAACAAAAATACCGCTCAATTTTTTTCTCTGCCGATGGCACAGGGAAACACGAAGAGGGCCCCGGGTGACCACCCGGAGCCCTCCCGTCCGTTCGAATCTCCTCGGCCGGCGAGGCGCTGACCTGGGATGGAGCCGCCTGTCGGAATCGAACCGACGACCTACGGATTACAAGGCCGTTGCTCTACCAACTGAGCTAAGGCGGCACGACAGACACCCGTGACGCTCACGGGTGCAGCGCCCTCACTCTACACAGCACCCGAATCCCCCCACCACGAAGTTCCGACACGACCCGTAACCGCTCAAGCACCAGTTCGTTGAACGGACTGATGTGCCGTTCTGAAGATCGGATCGGAGGGGCGGAGGGGCGACATGGATCAGGTCACCGTCGAGGAGGCCGGCCGCATCAAGCGCGAGCTGTTGGGAGTGGGGGATCGCGTCAAACACCAGGGGCGGAAGGCCGTCCCGCTCCAGAGCACGAAGTCGCCAACGGAATCGCACCATCGGGTCTACCGATTCCGCTTCTACCCGACGCCCGAGCAAGAGGCCCAGCTGAACCAGACCTTCGGCGCGTGCCGCTGGGTCTACAACGAGGGCCTCGGGCTCCGGGTCAAGGCTTGGGAGCAGTACCGGGTGTCGGTGGGGTTCGCGGAGACCTGCCGGGCGCTGACCGGCTGGAAGCGATCTCCGAGGACCTCGTGGCTGCGTGAGGTGTCGGCACCGGTGCTGCAGCAGGCACTGCGGCACCTGGACGGCGCGTTCTCGCGGTTCTTCAAGGGTTCGGGAAAGTATCCGAAGCCGAAGTCGAAGCGGCGCTCGCGGGATGCGGCCGTCTACGTGCGGACGGCGTTCCGGTGGGTGGAGGACCCTGAGCGACCGGGTACCGCCCGCGTGTCGCTGGCGAAGCAGTCCGCGCCACTGGACGTGCGGTGGTCGCGGGCGCTGCCTGCGGGTGAGCTCCCGGTCCGGTTGACGGTGACGCGGGACCGGGCAGGCCGGTTCTTCCTCTCCGTGCTGGTCGAGGAGCGGATCGCGCGGCTGCCGGAGGTGTTCCTGCCCGGTGGGACGTCGCCGAAGGCCGTGGGTCTGGATCTGGGACTGGCGTCGCTCGTGACCCTGGACGACGGGGAGAAGCTGGCGCACCCGCGTCTGCTGCGGAAGTACGAGAAGAAGCTGGCGGGGCTGCAGCGTGAGCTGCACCGGAAGGAGCGCGGTTCGAAGAACCGGGAGAAGGTGCGGGAGCGGATCGCCCGCCTGTACGCGTTGATCGGTGATGTCCGGCGTGATCTGTTGGATCAGTTCACGACCCGCCTCGTGCGCGAGAACCAAATGCTCGTGGTGGAGGACCTGCCGATCGGGAATCTGTTGCGTCCGGCGGTGGGGAAGGGGAGACGACGCAAGGCCCAGCTGAGCCAGGCGATCGCGGATGCGGGGTGGAGTGAGCTGCTGCGGCAGCTGAAGTACAAGTGCGAGTGGTACGGGCGCACGCTGGTGATCGTGGACCGGTTCTTCCCTTCGACCAGGCGTTGTTCCGCATGCCATACGAAGGGCCCGCGGCTTGACGTGTCTGTGCGGGAGTGGACGTGCACCGCGTGCGGGGTGCTGCACGACCGGGACGTGAACGCCGCCGTGAATCTGCGGGACGAGGGAATGCGGCTGTACTGGCTGGTGGCGATGCGCACGCCGCCGGGTTCGGTGGCGCCGAGTGTGATCAGGGCTTCGGAACTGGGTGATCTTCACCTGGCTGCCTAGCCGCGTGCGGTACGGACCGACGGGCCGTCGGCCGTGATGCCTGTGGAGCCCGTGTAAGACCGTCTGGAGTGGCCCTCAGGGCTGCCCCTGGCGGCAGTGGGCGCTGAAGCAGGAACCCATGTCAAAAGGCAACTGCTCTGTCCTGGGACGGTCAAAAGTGGGGTGCTCTTCCTGCCGCAACAGAAGTCGTCGCCGTCCGGGTGCTGACAGAACGCGGGCCTCCGGGTAGCGTCACCCGGAGTCCGTCATGGACTAGACCAACATCACTCCCTTACTCGGATCGTCCGGCACGTTCCTGCCGGTGAAGGGATGCATCACCATGGCTTCTGTCACCTTCGACAAGGCGACCCGGCTGTACCCCGGCGGCGACAAGCCCGCCGTCGACGCGCTCGACCTGCAGATCGAGGACGGCGAGTTCCTCGTTCTCGTCGGCCCCTCCGGCTGTGGCAAGTCGACCTCGCTCCGGATGCTCGCCGGCCTCGAGGACGTCAACGGCGGAGCGATCCGCATCGGCGACCGCGACGTCACCCACCTGCCGCCCAAGGACCGGGACATCGCGATGGTGTTCCAGAACTACGCGCTCTACCCGCACATGAGCGTCGCCGACAACATGGGCTTCGCCCTGAAGATCGCCGGCGTGGACAAGGCCACCATCCGCCAGAAGGTGGAAGAGGCCGCGAAGATGCTGGACCTCACCCAGTACCTCGACCGGAAGCCGAAGGCGCTGTCCGGCGGTCAGCGGCAGCGCGTGGCCATGGGCCGTGCCATCGTCCGCAAGCCGCAGGTCTTCCTCATGGACGAGCCGCTGTCCAACCTGGACGCCAAGCTGCGCGTGTCCACGCGTACGCAGATCGCCGCCCTGCAGCGGGACCTCGCGATCACCACCGTGTACGTGACGCACGACCAGGTCGAGGCCATGACCATGGGCGACCGGGTGGCGGTCCTGAAGGACGGTCTGCTCCAGCAGGTCGACACCCCGCGGAACATGTACGACCGCCCGGCGAACCTCTTCGTCGCCGGGTTCATCGGCTCCCCCGCCATGAACCTCGTCGAGGTGCCGATCACCGACGGCGGCGTGAAGTTCGGCGACTCCGTCATCCCGGTGTCGCGGGAGGCGCTGTCCACCGCCGCGGACGCGGGCGACCGCACCGTCACCGTCGGCGTGCGCCCCGAGCACTTCGACATCAGCGACGAGGGCGGCCTGGAGATCACCGTCAATGTGGTCGAGGAGCTCGGCGCCGACGGCTATGTCTACGGCACCGCGCAGGTCGGCGGGAAGAGCCAGGACCTGGTCGTCCGCGTGGGCGGCCGTCAGGTGCCGGAGAAGGGCTCCAGGCTGCACGTCGTGCCGCGCGGCGGCGAGACCCACGTGTTCTCGACCTCCTCCGGCGAGCGTCTCTCCGACTGATTCCGGCTCTGGACCGGTAGCTCCGTACGGACGTCTCCGGTGGCCGTCCCCGCGCTGTGACCGCAGCGTGGGGGCATGGTCACCGGCCCGACCGCGCGCTCCGCGGCACCCGCCCGCGCCGTCACCGCGGGCGGGCCCGCCGCCGCGGGCCGGGACCGGCGGCTGCGCGGTCCCGCCGCCGTCGCCGCCGTCTTCACCCTCCTGCAGCTGGCCCTCGTCGTGCCCGGCAGTGCGCTCGGGTGGGACGAGACGGTGTACGTCAGCCAGGCCGACCCGCACGCGCCGGCCGCCTTCTTCAGTGCGCCCCGGGCCCGCGGGATCGTGCTCCTCGTCGCGCCCGCCGTCCTGCCCGGTGTGGACCCGCACGACCCGGTCGTGCTGCGCGTGTACCTGTCCGTCCTGTCCGGGGCGGCCCTCTTCCTCTCCCTCGCCGTGTGGCGGCCGCTGCTGCCGGCCCGTGTGCTCACCGTGGCGGGGGCGTTGTTCGCCGGCCTGTGGATCACCCTGCTGTACGGCTCGCAGGCCATGCCGAACCTGTGGGTGGCGTACGGCTGCCTGATCGCCGTCGGGTGTTTCCTGCGGGCGGTGCTCTCTCCGCGCCCGCCGTCCGGGCGGTTGCTCGCCGGGCTCGCGGCGGCCGTCTGCGGGGTCGCGCTGATGCGGCCGCCGGACGTGCTCTGGCTGCTGCTCGCGCTGGGCGGGCCGGCCTTGCTCGTGCGGTCCTGGCGGCGGCCCGTGGTGCTGGCGGCGCTGGCGGCCGGCGCGCTGCTCGGGGTCGCGGAGTGGCTGGTGGAGGCGGAGCTGCGGTACGGGGGAACGGCGGCGCGGCTGCGCCGGGCGGACGAGATCCAGGGCGGGCTGGGCTGGCATCCCGCCGCGCTGCTGGACCAGTTGCGCGCGCAGAACGGCCGTACGCTGTGCCGCCCGTGCGGGGCTTCGTGGCGGCCGGTGACCGGGCTGTGGTGGTTCCTGGTGCCGCCGGCGGTGGCGGCGGGCGTGGTGGTGGCGGTCCGGCGTGCGGCGCCGGTCCGGCAGGCGCTGCTCGTGGCGGCGGTGGCCGGAGGGGTGCTGGCGCTGCCGTACGTCGTACTGATCGGGTACGCGGCACCGCGCTTCCTGCTGCCCGCGTACGCGCTGCTGGCGCTGCCGGTGGCGGCGGGGGTGACGGCGCTGGCGGCGCGGGGCCGGGTGTGGTGCGGGCTGGTCGTGGCGGTGGCGGCGGGGCATCTCGCCGTGCAGTACGCCGTGCTGGACGCTGCGGTGGATCGCGGCCGGGAGACGCGTGCGGCGTTCGCGCGGGTGACGGCCGAGCTGCGCGGGGAGGGGCTGCGGCCGCCGTGCGTGGTGAGCGGGTACGAGGCGGTCCGGGTGGGGTACCGGCTGGGGTGTGCGTCGCGGCAGGTCGGCGGGCATGACCACGGCATCACGGGCGGGGGTCTGCGTGCGGTGGCCCTGCACCGGCCGGTGGCGGTGCTGGTGGCCGCCGGGAGCCCGGTGCCGGCCCATGCGCGGGGCTGGCGACGGGTTTCCCTGCCGGCGCTGCCGGGCATGACCGGGTTTCACGCGTACGTCGCGCCACTGCCGGCGCGTCCGGCCCCTGCGAACCAGGCGGCCCGTGCCGTACCGGCAGGCCCTGCGGCACCGGTCCGCCGGGGGCACAGGTCGTCGGACTCCACAGCAGACCGGTTCATTTCGAGCGGTGTGCGTCAACACGACATTCGAAAAGCCACGTCGAACCATCCCTCGACAGGGTGACTAAATGTCGCCAAATCCTCACCGAGCGCTACTCTCGCCCTCGTGACCCACACCGCCCGCCGTATCGGCCGTTCCCTCGCCCTGGTCCTGCCCGTCGTCCTGGTCCTGTCCGGGACCCTCGCGGTCACGATGGTTCCCTGGGCCGACAACTCCCCGTCCCAGATCCTCACCGCCTCCGCGGAGGACGTGTCCGTCCCCGCGAAGCCGCTCGCGGCGCAGGACGTGCTGCGCGACAAGCTCCTCGGGGAGCTGCAGCAGGGTGCGCAGCCGGGTGAGGTCCTGACCCACCTCCAGCAGGCGGTCGACAAGCGGCCTTCGCTGGCCGACCACTGCGTGGGCATCGCGCGTGCGCTGGGCCGGGCGGCGGTCGAGAAGTACGGGCCGACGAAGGCCCAGTCGTACGCCCGCCCCGTGTGCGACACGTCGTACGCGGCGGGCGTCGCCTCCATCGGCTAGACCCCGTTCCCGGCCGTCGGTCCGGGCCCCCGTCCCTCCTGGGGGCGGTTTCGGGGCACGGCGCCCCCGGGGCGGCCGGCCCTGCATAGGCTTCCGTCATGACGGAACCTTCCGACGCTCCCGCCGGCGCCGCCTCCGGTGCCACCCGCTCCGCGGCCGCGTACCCGGCCACGCCCCGCCAGGCCGTCGTCCTGGCGGGCGGCCAGGGTTCGCGGCTGCGCCCGTATACGGACGACCGGCCGAAGCCCATGGTCGAGATCCCCGGCACCGGTGTGCCGATCATCGGGCACCAGCTGGCCTGGCTGGCGTCCGAGGGGGTCACCGACGCCGTGGTGTCCTGCGGCCATCTCGCCGAGGTGCTCCAGGAGTGGCTGGACCAGGCCGACCTGCCGCTGCGGGTGACGACCGTGGTCGAGAAGGAGCCGCTGGGCCGGGGTGGCGGCCTGAAGTTCGCGGCCGCCCGGCTGCCGCACCCCGGCGAGGCGTGGTACGCCACGAACGGGGACATCTGGACGCGTTTCTCCCTGCGGGAGATGGCGGAGTTCCACACCGAGCGGGGGGCGACCGCCACGCTGGCGCTGGCCCGGCCGCGCATCCCGTGGGGCGTGGTGGAGACCAACGAGTTCGGGCAGATCCTCGACTTCATCGAGGCCCCGCCGTCGCCGTACCTCATCAATGCGGGCGTGTACGTCTTCTCCGGCGAATTCGCCTCGCTGCTGCCGGACTTCGGTGACCACGAGCGGACCACCTTCCCGCACCTGGCCCGGGAACGGCGCCTGGCGGGCTTCCCGCTCCCCCAGGGGGCCTACTGGCGGGCCATCGACACGGCGAAGGATCTGACCGAGGCCGCGAAGGAACTGGCGGCCCAGAGCGGCTCCTGAACGCGAGAGCGGAAGAACGGAGGAGGGGCCCGGTGCGCGGTGCGCGCCGGGCCCCTCCTCCGTCGTCGTGGTCAGCCGAGGAGGCTGCCCACCAGGCCGGGCTTCCGGGTCGTGGGCGCGTCCGAGCCGCTGCCGCTGGTGCCGGTGCCGCCGCTGCCGGAGGACGAGGAGGACGGCCGCTGCTGGGTGGTCGTCTGGCGGGGGCTCTGCGACCGCGGGGTCTGCTTGCCGGTGGCTCCCCGGGTCGCCGACGGCGATCCGGAAGAGGCGGAGCCGCCGGTACCCGTGGTGGCCGTGGAGCCGGCGCCCGGCGTGGTGCGGCCGGACTTGGCGGGCTGCGAGGGCTTCGCCGAGGGGCTGTTGCGGGTGGGTGCCTGCCGGGCCGGGGTGCGGGACTTCCCGGGCTCCTGCGGGAGCGGGGAACCGGGCAGGTAGTTGCTCGGGGCCTCGCCCGGACCGGGGACGGTGACCACCGTGCTGGAGCGGACGGCGCTGCCGAGCAGCGAACCGACGAGCAGCGTCAGGCCGACGACCACGGAGGCCACGACGGCCCCGCGGCGCAGCACCCGGCGGCGCAGCTGCCAGATCTCGGAGCGCGGGCCGAGGGTCCGCCATGCCTCGCCGGAGATACGGGCGTCCAGCGAGTAGACCGGGGCGCCGGCGATGACGAGGGGGCTCCAGGCGGCCAGGTAGATGATGTCGGGGGCGTCGTAGGCGGGGACGGTCTTCCAGCTCACGGTCATCAGCAGCGCGGCCGACAGCAGCGCCCCGAAGCAGGCGGCGAACCGCTGCCACAGCCCGAAGACCGTCAGCACGCCGACGATGACCTGGAAGAAGGCGACGGTGAGGCCGGCGCCGACCGGGTGCGAGAGCGCGAAGTCGCGGAGCGGCTCGGCGAGGGCCCAGGGGTGCAGGGTGTGCAGCCAGGTCACCATGGAGCCGCGCTCGCCGCCGTCGAAGTAGACGGGATCGCAGAGCTTCCCCATGCCGGCGTAGATGGAGATGAACCCGAGGAAGACGCGCAGCGGGAGCAGTACGACGCCGAGGTTCATCCGGCGGTCGGGGTAGTAGGAGGCGTTGCCCGGGCGGCCTTCGCCCTGCGGGCGGCGGATCTCGGCGAGGGGCTCGTCGGGGCCGTCGTAGCCGGGGCCGTCGTAGCCCGGGCCGTCGTAGCCCGGGCCGGGCCGGTGCGACAGGTCGCGTACGGCGGCCAGGGGGCGGGTCTCGTCGTAGCTCCGCTGGCCGATGACGGTGGGGGTGGGCAGGGTGTCCTCGGCGAGGTCCCGGTCGAGGTCGACGCGGGGGATGACCTGGGTGGCTCCGCCGTCGAACTCGTCGTGGCCGCGGCCTGCTTCGCGTACGGCCTGGAGCAGGCCGCCGGTGGCGGCGGCGGCGTCGCCGCCGGGCCCGGCCTTGCCACTCCACACCACGGGCGCACGGCGTGGCCGCCGTCCCGCGCCTGCGGCGGCGACGGCCGCGCTGAGCGCGGGAACGCGGGCCGGGCCGCCGGGAAGGGAACCGGACTTGGGACGCGCGCTCGGGCTCGGTGCGAGCCGCACGCGGAAGCTGGCGTGGTTGACGATGACCTGTGCGGGGTCGCACGGCACCTTGACCATGCTCAGCGCGGGCTGGTCGTCGAACCGGGGCGTTCTTGTGTCCACACTCATCTAACCGAGTGATCAATGTTTAGGACACTGCCTTGACAGCACGGATCTGTCCGAGACCCGTCAAGGCCCCACATTTCGGCCACGGCCGGTGCCGCGGGACGCCCGTGCGCCACACCCGCGGCACACCCCTCAATCCGCCACCTGACCGGCCCCCGCCCCTCCTCCGTGGAGGGGGGCGGGGCACGGTCCGGGGGGTTACGCGCGGCGGCGGGCCGCTTCGTAGAGGACCACGCCGGCCGCGACGCCCGCGTTGAGGGACTCCGCGCCGCCCGGCATCGGGATGCGCACCAGGAAGTCGCAGGTCTCGCCGACCAGCCGGCCCAGCCCCTTCCCCTCGGAGCCGACGACGATCACGACCGGGCCGCCGAGCGCCTCGAGGTCCTGGAGCTCGTGCTCGCCCTCGGCGGCGAGGCCGACCACGGTGATGCCGGCCTTCTTGTACTCCTGGAGGGCCCGGGTCAGGTTGGTGACGCGAGCGACCGGCGTACGGGCCGCCGTGCCCGCCGAGGTCTTCCACGCGCCCGCGGTCATGCCGGCCGCGCGCCGCTCGGGGATGACCACGCCGTGGCCGCCGAAGGCGGAGACGGAGCGGACGATCGCGCCGAGGTTGCGCGGGTCGGTGACGCCGTCCAGGGCGACGATCAGCGGGTCCTCGCCCTCGTCGTACGCCTCGGCGGTGAGGTCCTCCGGGTGCGCGTACTCGTACGGCGGGACCTGCAGGACGAGGCCCTGGTGGTTGAGGCCGCCGGTCATCCGGTCGAGCTCGGGCCGCGGGGCCTCCATCAGGTTGATGTTGCCGCGGGCCTGGGCGAGCGCGAGGGCCTCGCGGACCCGCTCGTCGTTGTCGATGAACTGCTGGACGTAGAGCGTGGTGGCGGGCACCCCGTCGCGCAGGGCCTCGAAGACCGGGTTGCGGCCGACGACCATCTCGCTGGTGCCCTTGGGGCCGCCGCGGCGCGGCGCGGGACGCCGCTTGGCCGCCTGCCGGGCCTTGGCGTTGGAAATGCGGAAGGCCTTGTGGCCCTTGCGGTCCTCGGCCTTGGGCGTGGGGCCCTTGCCCTCCAGGCCCTTGCGCCGCTGGCCACCGCTGCCGACCGTCGCGCCCTTCTTGTTGGACGTGCGGCGGTTCCTGCGCTGGCTGTTCCCGGCCATGACCTCTACCTGTTTCGTCGGCAATGCAATACGTACGTATGAAAAGTGTGCCGCCCGGAGCGCCGGGCGGCCACCAAACCCGTCTGCCCGGGGCTCAGCGCTGGCCGAGCGTCCAGCGGGGCCCGGTCGGGCTGTCCTCGATGACCAGCCCGGACTGCTGCAGCTGGTCGCGGATGGCGTCGGCGGTGCCCCAGTCCTTGCGGGCCCGGGCGGACTCGCGCTGCTCCAGGACCAGGCGGACCAGGCTGTCCACGACCCCGTGGAGGTCCTCGCCCCGGTCGGCCTCGCCGGCCCAGTGCGGGTCGAGCGGGTCCAGGCCGAGGACGCCCAGCATGGCGCGGACCTCGGACAGCCGGGCGATGGCCCCGTCCTTGTCGTCGGCGGCCAGGGCGCTGTTGCCCTGGCGGACCGTGGTGTGGACGATGGCGAGCGCCTGCGGGACGCCGAGGTCGTCGTCCATGGCCTCGGCGAACGCGAGCGGCACCTCGGCGGCGGGGGCGACGGTCTTCCCCGCCATTTCGCAGACGCGCTGGACGAAGCCCTCGATGCGGGCGAACGCCGACTCGGCCTCGCGCAGTGCCTCTTCGCTGTACTCGATCATCGACCGGTAGTGCGGGGTGCCGAGGTAGTAGCGGAGGACGATCGGGCGCCAGGTCTTGACCATCTCGGAGACCAGCACCGAGTTGCCCAGGGACTTGGACATCTTCTCGCCGGACATGGTGACCCAGGCGTTGTGCACCCAGTAGGAGGCGAAGTCGTCACCGAAGGCCTTGGCCTGGGCGATCTCGTTCTCGTGGTGCGGGAAGATCAGGTCGAGCCCGCCGCCGTGGATGTCGAAGGCGGCGCCCAGGTACTTGTGGGCCATGGCCGAGCACTCCAGGTGCCAGCCGGGCCGGCCGCGGCCCCACGGGGTCTCCCAGGAGGGCTCGCCGGGCTTGGCGGACTTCCACATGGCGAAGTCCCGCGGGTCGCGCTTGCCGGTCTCGCCCTCGCCGGACGGCTGGAGCAGGTTGTCCAGCTCCTGGTTGGAGAGCTTGAGGTAGTCCGGGTACGAGCGCACGTCGAAGTAGACGTTGCCGTCCGCCTCGTACGCGTGGCCGCGCTCGATCAGGCCGCGCATCATCTCGACCATCTCGGTGACGTGGCCGGTCGCGCGCGGCTCGTAGGTGGGCGGCTCGCAACCGAGGGCGGCGTAGCCGTCGTTGAAGGCGCGCTCGTTCTCGTAGCCGATGGACCACCAGGGGCGGCCCTGCTCGCCGGACTTGGTGATGATCTTGTCGTCGATGTCCGTGACGTTCCGGATGAACGTCACGTCGTAGCCGCGGTACTCGAACCAGCGGCGCATGATGTCGAAGTTCAGGCCGGAGCGGATGTGCCCGATGTGCGGGGCGGCCTGCACGGTCGCACCGCAGAGGTAGATCGAGACACAGCCCGGCACGAGCGGGGTGAAGTCGCGGATCTGCCGGGCGCTGGTGTCGTACAGGCGAATAGTCACGGCATCCAGGGTAGTGCCCGGAAGCCAGTGCCCCGCGACCCCTTGGGGACGCGGGGCGGCGCGCCGGTCGGTGTGCCGTGCCGGGGCGGACCGGCCGGCGGGCGTTCTCAGTCCCGGTCCGTGCGGTACACCAGGGCGGTGGCGATGGCTGCCAGGCCCTCGGCGCGGCCGGTGAGGCCGAGGCCGTCGGTGGTGGTGCCGGAGACCGCGACGGGCGCGCCCGCTGCGGCGGCGAGCGCCTTCTGTGCCTCGTCGCGCCGCTTGCCGATCTTCGGCCGTACGCCGATGACCTGCACGGCGACGTTCCCGATCTCGAATCCGGCGGCGCGGACGATACGGGCCGCCTCGGCGAGCAGGGTGACCCCGGAGGCGCCGGACCACTCGGGGCGGTCGGTGCCGAAGTGGGCGCCGAGGTCGCCGAGGCCGGCGGCGGAGAAGAGGGCGTCGCAGGCGGCGTGGGCGGCGACGTCACCGTCGGAGTGCCCGGCCAGTCCGTACTCCTCGCCCTCCCAGAGGAGGCCGGCGCACCAGAGTTCGCGGCCCTTCTCGAAGGCGTGCACGTCGGTGCCGATGCCGACGAGCGGCAGCAGCGGGGCGGTGGGGTCAGTAGGCATCGGTGGCCCTCCTGCGGGCGAGTACGGCCTCGGCGAGGACGAGGTCCAGCGGGCGGGTGACCTTGAAGGCCTCCTCGTGGCCCGGCACCAGCACCACGGGTACGCCGAGCCTTTCCACCATTCCGGCGTCGTCGGTGGCGCCCTCGCCGTTGACGGCGATGGTCTCGTGCGCCCGGACCAGGGTCGCCCGGTCGAAGCCCTGCGGGGTCTGGACGGCGCGCAGCCGGGACCGCTCGGGGGTGGCGACGACGGGCTCGGCCTCGCCGGGCCCGCCCGGCTCGACCTCCTTGACGGTGTCGGAGAGCGGCATGGCGGGCACCACGGCGGGCGCGCCGTCGCGGACGGCCTCGACGACGGTGTCCACGGTGTCGACCGGGACCAGGGGGCGGGCGGCGTCGTGGATGAGGACCGCGGTGATGTCGTCCGGGAGGGCGTCGAGGCCGGCGCGGACGGAGTCCTGCCGGGTGTCGCCGCCGGGGACGACCAGGATGTCCGTGCGGTCGGGCAGGGCGTGCTCGTCGAGCAGGTTCCGGACCTCGCCGGCGCCGTCCGGCGGGGCGACGACGACCACGAGGGAGACGGCACGCGAGCGGGCCATCGCGCGGACGGCGTGGATCAGCATCGGCGTGCCGCCGAGCGAGCGGAGGGCTTTGGGCGCACCGGGGCCCAGCCGGACGCCGCGGCCCGCGGCGGGGATGACGGCGGCGGTGCGGTGGGCCCGCGCGGGGGGCGCGGGGCGCGAATCGTCAGACATCGGTTGCTCCGGGCAAGACATCGGTCGGCGGCCAGGTTTGTGGCTTCGGCCGACATGGGTATGGCCTGAAGCGTGCCGGGTGCGATGCCCTCGCCCCTTCCGTGACGACCGGTCGAGCCGGCTGCCCGGACCCGGCACGCCAAAGGTGCAAGGTGTAGCCAGACGTGTGTGTACGTGCGTGTACGTGTGTGTAGGCGTATGCGTGCGTGGGTGTGTGTATGCGTGCGGGTGTGCGCGTGGTGCGTGGCTGTGTGTGCTGCTGCGCGTTCACGCGTGTGCTGTGCGTGTGCGGAGCCAGACATGCCGCAGCGCCCGGCAACGGGCGCTCTCGAAAAACGAGAGGCGCCGTCATCGGGCACCGCGGCACACTGTGTCAAGCGGTCCGTGCTGTTCGCGTCAGGACGCGAGGACCTCGTCGAGGAGGGCCTCGGCCTTGTCCTCGTTGGTGTTCTCGGCGAGCGCGAGCTCGCTCACCAGGATCTGACGCGCCTTGGCGAGCATGCGCTTCTCGCCCGCGGACAGTCCGCGCTCGCGCTCACGACGCCACAGGTCGCGCACCACTTCGGCGACCTTGATGACATCGCCGGACGCGAGCTTCTCCAGGTTTGCCTTGTAGCGACGAGACCAGTTCGTCGGCTCCTCGGCGTACGGTGCGCGCAGCACCTCGAAGACCCGGTCCAGCCCGTCCTGTCCGACTACATCTCGAACGCCGACGAACTCCGCATTGTCCGCAGGCACACGAACCGTCAGGTCGCCCTGGGCGACCTTGAGCACCAAGTAGGTCTTGTCCACGCCTTTGATCTGGCGAGTTTCGATGGCCTCGATCAGCGCGGCCCCGTGATGGGGATAGACCACGGTGTCGCCAACCTTGAACGTCATGTGACAGGTACCCCTTCCGTGGCTATCCAGGGTAACACGAGAACGGACTGTTATGAATGGCGTTTTCGCAGGTCAGGGCCTATCTCGGGGCTTGACAACAGCGGCGGGGACGTGCTGCGGAAGGCTTCCGGAAGGGGGTATTCGCAGGTCGGAGGCGCTGCGGGGGCAAGCCGAAACGGCCACGTTACACCTGACGGGGGACCCCGACTGTGTGATGTACGTCCCGTTTTGCCGGTTTCGAAGGCGCGAAACCGAACTACTCCGTTCGACTGGCGGACACCCTCTCGGAGCGGGTTCCGGCCCAATCCCGAATTGATCGACCGCGGGCCCCTCGCGGAATCCGGAAATTGATCACGGACGATATCCGGGCACGGCCGGAACAGCACCCCGAAGAAGGGGACCGGAGAGCGGACGCAAGGCAGACCGAAGAGCGGACAGAAGGCGGACCGGAGAGCGGACACCGGCCCACTCCGAATACAAGATCGTGCGCCGGGTCCGGCACCCCGGGCCCCACCCCGGAGGGTCGGGTGCGGGGGCGGGGCGGGGGCTCGGTAACCTAAGCGCGCTGACACACCCTTAGGGCGGCTTTACCTCGCCGCTCACCGACCCTCCGTCCGTACGTCCAAGGAGTTGCCGCCGCCGTGAGCCGCAGCCTTCGACGCGGCGCCCTCGCCGCCGCCGCCATCGTTCTCTCGATCGGATCGCTCGCCGCATGCGGTGCGGGCAACGACGCGCAGACGCTCCAGATCAAGCCGGACAACGCGTCGGTCACCAAGGGCGACATCATGATCCAGAACGCCCTGGTCATCACGGGCGCCGAGGAGAACAAGAAGGGCAAGGGTCCGGCCGTCGTGTCGGCCACCATCTTCAACTCCGGCACCAAGGAGCAGACCCTCGACGGGATCACCCTCCCGGGTGGCGAGGGCAAGGTGGCGCTGAAGCCCGCCACGGGCAGCGGCAAGATCAGCGTGCCGGCCGGCGGCTCCGTCGTCCTCGGCGGCGAGGGCAACGCCTCCGCCGTGATCCAGGGCGGCGACGAGGCCGTGAAGGACGGCGACGCCCAGGCCGTCGTCTTCCAGCTGAGCAGCACCGGTGACGTCGCGCTGGAGGCCTTCGTCGTCCCGGCCACCGGCTACTACGAGGAGTTCGGCCCGAGCGAGGCCCCGGCCGCCGCCGCGCCGTCGGGCTCCCCGTCCGGTTCTCCGTCGGGCTCCCCGTCGGGCTCCCCGTCCGGTTCTCCGTCGGGCTCCCCCTCCGGCTCCCCGTCGGGCACCCCCGGCGCCACCCCGGCCGCCAACACCTCGGGCTCGCCCTCGGGCAAGCCGTCCGGCGGCGTCTCCGGCTCCCCGGCCGCCGGCGCCACCCCTTCGGGTTCGGCCTCGCACGCCGCCGGCCACTGACACACGCATGACGGAGGGCCCCACCCGATTCACCCGGGTGGGGCCCTCCGTCATGCCGTCACCGGATCCGTCCGGCGGAGCCGGACCGGGCCGCCGGCCTGCGGCCTACGGCTCGAACTTGTAGCCCAGGCCACGGACCGTGACCAGGTAGCGCGGCGCACCCGGGTCGGGCTCGATCTTGGCGCGGAGGCGCTTCACGTGGACGTCCAGGGTCTTGGTGTCGCCGACGTAGTCCGCGCCCCAGACCCGGTCGATCAGCTGCATGCGGGTCAGGACCCGGCCCGCGTTGCGGAGCAGCATCTCCAGCAGGTCGAACTCCTTCAGCGGCAGGTCGACCTTCGCGCCGGCGACCGTCACCACGTGGCGGTCGACGTCCATCCGGACCGGGCCGGCCTCCAGGGCCGCCGGGGTGACCTCCTCCGGCTCACCGCGGCGGCGCAGGACCGCGCGGATGCGGGCGACCAGCTCCCGCGAGGAGAAGGGCTTGGTGACGTAGTCGTCGGCTCCTATCTCCAGCCCGACGACCTTGTCGATCTCGCTGTCCTTGGCGGTCACCATGATCACGGGCACGTTGGAGCGTCCGCGCAGTTGCCGGCAGACCTCGGTGCCGGGCAGGCCGGGCAGCATCAGGTCGAGGAGTACGAGGTCGGCGCCGTTGCGCTCGAACTCGTCCAGGCCGTCGGGCCCGGTCGCGGCGATGGCGACCTCGAAGCCCTCCTTGCGGAGCATGTAGGACAGGGCGTCGCTGAAGGATTCCTCATCCTCGACGACAAGCACTCGGGTCACGGAAGGACCTCCGGGGCAGGGGTGGTGGCTGGTTCTCGGTCGGGCACGGATGTCCGGGCGGTGGCGGCCTCCGGAAGTCTGAGGGTGAAGGTGGAGCCCTGGCCCTCGGAGCTCCACACCGTGACCTCCCCGCCGTGCGAGGCGGCCACGTGCTTGACGATCGCGAGGCCGAGGCCGGTGCCCCCGGTCGCCCGGGAGCGGGCCGGGTCGACCCGGTAGAACCGCTCGAAGATGCGCTCGCGGTCCTTCTCCGGGATGCCGATGCCCTGGTCGGTCACGGCGATCTCGATGAAGTCTCCACCGGGCGCGGAGACGCGGCGCCCGGCTATGCCGACCCTGGTGCGGGCCGGACTGTAGTTGACGGCGTTCTCCACCAGGTTGCCCAGGGCCGCCGCGAGCTGGCCGCGGTGCCCCCAGACGCGCAGGTCGGCGGTGCCGCCGGCGGCCATGGTGATCTGCTTGGCGGACGCCGGGTGACGGCAGCGGTCGATGGCCTCGGCCACCAGGGTGTCCACCCGGACGGGCTCGGCGTCCTCCAGCGGGTCGTCGTTCTGCACCCGCGAGAGGTCGATGAGCTCCTGCACCAGGTTGGTCAGCCGGGTCGCCTCGATCTGCATGCGGCCCGCGAAGCGCATGACCGCCTCGGGGTCGTCGGAGGCGTCCATGACGGCCTCCGAGAGCAGCGAGAGCGCCCCGACGGGCGTCTTCAGCTCATGGGACACGTTCGCGACGAAGTCCCGTCGGACCGCCTCGATCCGCCGCGCCTCGGTCAGGTCCTCGACGAGCAGCAGGACCAGCCGGGAGCCGAGCGGGGCGACCCGCGCGGACACCGCCAGCGCCTCGCCGCGGCCGGTGCCGCGCCGGGGCAGGTCCAGCTCGACCTGGCGTATCTCCCCGTCCCGGCGGGTGTCGCGGGCCATGTGGAGCATCGGCTCCACCGCCAGCTTGCCGCCGCGGACCAGCCCGAGGGCGTACGCGGCGGAACTCGCCTTGACGACGGCGTCACCCTCGTCGAGGACGACGGCCGAGGAGCGGAGCACGGAGAGCACCGTGTCCACACCCGGCGGAAGCACCGCGTTGATGTCCGGGCGCATGGCACTCCGGGTGGGGCGTGCCTGGTCGCGCTCGCTCCAGCGGAACGCCAGCATGGCGATCACGCCGGTGAGCAACCCGGCGATCGCAGCCACTGCGGCGACCGCCGCGTTCACGTCCATGCATCCAGGTTAAGCAGGCACGACGACAGTTCCACAGCCGTTCGGGTGGCGCCTCGAACAGTCGTCGCCCAGAGTTCACCGTGGCGACGGGGTTGATTCACTTGTGGTGCCGGAGTCCGACGCGTAGACCCCGCACCGTGAGAGCGTGGGGGCCGGAACCGAACGGATCCCCCCGGCTCCCCGGCTGACGTAAGAGAGGGAACACCCATGCGGGACGCGTACCACGAGGAACTGGACTCGATCGGAGACGGCCTGGTCGAGATGGCCCGGCTGGTCGGTTCCGCGATCGGGCGGGCCACGACCTCCATGCTCGACGCCGACCTCAAG
Organism: Streptomyces sp. NPDC048603; assembly: GCF_043199475.1. NCBI lineage: Bacteria > Bacillati > Actinomycetota > Actinomycetes > Kitasatosporales > Streptomycetaceae > Streptomyces > Streptomyces sp. NPDC048603. The sequence continues at coordinate 549,094 of NZ_JBICVY010000004.1, forward strand.
CTCGCCGAGAGCGTCATCGCCGCCGACCAGAAGATCGACGACCTGCAGCACGACCTCGAGGCCCGCGCCATCGCGCTGCTGGCCCGCCAGCAGCCGGTCGCCACGGACCTCCGCATCGTGGTCACCTCGCTCCGGATGAGCGCCGACCTGGAGCGCTCCGGCGACCTGGCCCAGCACGTGGCGAAGCTGGCCCGGCTGCGCTTCCCTGAGACGGCGGTCCCGCGCGACCTGCACGCGACCATCCTGGAGATGGGCCAGCTGGCGCAGCGCCTGATGGCGAAGGCCGCCGAAGTGATCATCACCAAGGACGTCGACCTCGCCATGCAGCTGGAGACGGACGACGACGAGATGGACCAGCTGCACCGGACGCTGTTCCAGCACCTGATGGACGACCGCTGGAAGCACGGCATCGAGACCGCGGTGGACGTGACCCTGCTGGGCCGCTACTACGAGCGGTTCGCGGACCACGCGGTGTCGGTGGCCAAGCGCGTGGTCTACCTGGTGACCGGCGAGCACGCCGACGAGCTGCAGCCGCCGACGGTGGTCGAGGGCGTGTGAGCCAGGGGGCTCTGCCACCGTGCGCCGTTGACGCGCCGCCCGTGCCGGGCATGAATGAGGCGAAAGGCAGTACTCGTACGTACGCCTGAGGAGGATCCATGCCCGATTCCCCCGTCCCCATCACCCCCGAGCACGAGCAGCCGCCGAAGCAGCAGCCGGACGTGATCCGGCTCCCCCTGCTCGCGGCCTGCGGCTGCGGCTCGGGGTGCGGCTGCGGCTGTCAGTCCGGCGCCCCGTGCCAGTGCGGCGGCTGAACGCCGCACCGCCGTACGCGCACGCACGCACACGCGCTCACGCGCACGCACGACCGCGCACACTGCCAGGGCCCCGTCCGATCCCGGACGGGGCCCTGGTCAGTACGTCTCGACGACGGGCGGCGGGGACCAGTGCGCGGGCAGTTCCTGCCCTTCCCCCCGCAGGCAGCGCGCCGGGAACCGGCGGTGCCACCAGGCACCGCCGCGCCCGCCCATGCCGGCGTCGTCCACGGTCATGGGCAGGGTGGCGGCGAAGAACCGGTCGTCCCACCGGTCCAGCTCCGGCTGCCGCAGGGCCCGCACGCGCTCGGTGAGCAGCGGCCAGGCGGCGCGCAGCCAGTCCCGGCAGCGCAGCTCGTGGCCGTACTCCCAGGCGAACTCCAGGTCGAAGCCGGCCTCGATGTCGACGACCACCAGCCGCCAGCGGGCCAGGGCCTCGTTCAGTCCGGAGTACGCCGGGCCGGCCGCCGCGGCGGCCGCGAGGACGGACGCGTAGTCCTCGGCGTCGAGCTGCCCGGCGCCGTCCTCAGGCATCGAGGTCGAGCACGCCGACGGTCTGGCCTCCGCTGGTCTCGCCGGTGAGCCGGAAGCCGAGCTTCAGATAGAACTCCCCGGGGCCGTCCTCGCCGGACTCCCAGGTCGTGAACAGCCGGTTCCCGCCGCGCCGCCGGATCTCCGCGGCCACCTCCTGCACGGCGTAGCGCCCGTACCCGCGTCCCTGCGCGCCGGCGTCGATGTTCAGCCGCCACAGTCCGCTGCGGCGGTCCTCGGGGTCCTTCTCCGGATTCCACTGGATGTCGAGGAAGGCCATCAGGAACCCGACCGTGTCGTCCCCGTCGACGATCAGCCGCGGCCAGGCGGTCTCGCCCCACGCGTACGCCTCGGCGAGCGAGTGCGCGACGGGTTCGACGTTCTTCTCCTGCTCGGGCCGTATCCGGATACCCATGCCCGCTTCCACGTTGGCGGGCGTGATCTTCTCAAGACGCAGACTCATCCGCGCACGGTAACAACGCCCGTCGGTCCTGCCCACGGATTATCGGCACGGACGGGCGAGCGTGGGCGCGAGCAAACTTGGCCCCCGCCCGCGCCGGTGTGCCGGCGGGACGGGGGCAGGTGCGGGGAGCGGGGGCCGGGGTCCTGGGCCTCCCGCTAGGGCGGGGTCAGAGGCCCGGGATGCCGGTGAGCTCCGGCCCGTCGTCGATCAGCTGGCCCTTCGGGGTGCCGGTCTTGGCCTCGTCGCGTTCGGCCGGCGTGACGCAGAGGCCGTCGCCGTCGAAGCTGTCGCGCCAGACGTAACCCGGCTTGCAGTAGTTGCTCCCGGGCTGCCGGTTCGGGTTCTGGGCGTGCGCCTCGTCCCGTTCGGCCGGCGTGACGCACTTGCCGTCACCATCGAAACCGTCCCGCCAGACGTAACCCGGCTTGCAGTAGTTGCTCCCGGGCTGCCGGTTCGGGTTCTGGGCGTGCGCCTCGTCCCGCTCGGCCGGCGTCACGCACTTGCCGTCACCATCGAAACCGTCCCGCCAGACGTAACCCGGCTTGCAGTAGTTGCTCCCGGGCTGCCGGTTCGGGTTCTGGGCATGTGCCGCGTCCCGCTCGGCGGGGGTGACGCAGAGGCCGTCACCGTCGAAGCTGTCGCGCCAGACGTAGCCGGGCTTGCAATTGCTGCTCCCGGGGAGGCGGTTGGGGTCGTCGGCGCGGACGGCGGTGACAGAGGACTGGGCCGGGGACGCGGTTGCCGCGGACGCCGGCAGCGCGATGGCTCCGGAGATCACGACGGCCGAACCGAAGAGGAGCGTGAGGCGCGAGGTCCGCCGCCTGGAACGGGCGATGTCCTGGGTGTGGAAGGCGTGGGTCATCAGAACTCCCTGGAGGTGTCGTCCAGCGGAGGGGAGAGACCGCTGGATCCTTATCGGGTCATGGCTCCAGTAGGCGTGATCACCACCGCCCCCGTCACGCCACTGGAAGACGTGGCTTGACAGGGTCCACAAGAAGCGGAAAAGCCCCCTGCCTGCGGAGAAAACGCAGGCAGGGGGCTCGTACGAGGAGAAGTCAGTCGAGGTCGACCGTGATGCGCCGCGTGCCCGGGGCCGCACGGATCGCCGGACGGCGGGACCTCGGGGCGAGCCTTCACGGGTCCGTCGGCCCCGGCGAGGTCGCCGGCTACGCCTCCGTCGTCGCGATCAGGACGGCGGCCGTCGCGATGAGCAGGAGGCCGAAGGCGACGAGGCCGAGCCGGAAGCGCTTCAGGCCCTGCACGAACTTCGCCCCGCGCCGGTGCTCCTCGGCCAGGTCCGCCGACGTCCCGGGCTGGGCCCGGCTCACGTACTGGGGATGGCGGACGATCGGGTACGAACGACCGATCTCCATGTCGGGGACCACGTCAACGACCCACTCCAGCACGGCCGTTTCCCCGGCCGGCCCGACGAACTCGTAGCGGGCCCTGGCCCGCCGCTTGCCACCACCCCCGACCGGGTCCAGCCGCACCAGCCGCCCCTCGGCCTCCACGCCCGTGTCCACCAGCTCCGCCATCCCCTGCAACCCGTCCCGCCCCCGCTTCACGATCGGCGAGACGAGCACGACGGCGGACGACAGCGCCATGAACCCGAAAAAGATCAGCACACACGTAAGTACGACCATCCGCCGGACGCTACGTCAGACAGCACGGCGACCGAAAGCCCTGCCGCGACCGGGACGTGCGCCCCGCCCGCCCGACGGACACCGACCGGGTCCCGGAGCAGCCCCCGGCCGCAGCCTGACGGCCCAGAGACGGGGCCCCGGCAAAGCATCATGGCCCCTGCCTGCGGAGAAAGCGCAGGCAGGGGCCATGATCAGCTTGGAGATTACTTCTTGCCCTGGTTCTTGACGGCCTCGATGACGGCCGCGGCGGCCTCCGGGAGCCGCGTCGTGTACGTGTGCCGCGGCCCGGCGCGGCAGGTCAGGCGGTCACACCGCGAGTTCGGCGGTGGAGCTGCCGGTCGGGCTCGGTATCAAGGTGCCCTGGGGGACCTTGACACTGCCGTCGCCCTTGGGCAGGGGCTTGCCGTTGACGCACAGGCCCGGGGCCGCCATCGGGTCGTTGCAGTACGAGTCCGGGACGATGCCGGAGTCCGGCGGTGCCTGGGGAACCACCACGGTGCCGTCGCCCTTGGGCAGGGGCTTGCCGTCGACGCACAGGCCCGGGGCCGCCATCGGGTCGTTGCAGTACGACTCCGGGACGATGCCGTCGTCGGGGGCCGTCTCCTCCGACGGGCTCGGGTCCTGGGGAGCCTCGTCCTGAGGAGCCTCGTCCTGAGGGCTCTCGTCCTGAGGAGCCTCGTCCTGAGGGCTCTCGTCCTGAGGGCTCTGGTCCTCCTCTCCGAAGACCGTGAGGGAGCCGAACCCGTCTTCGTCGTTGGCGGCGGCGGCCGGGGCGGTGGCCGCGTGCGGTGCCGCCGGGGCGGCGAACGCGGCGGTGGGGAGCAGTACGCCTCCCACCGTCAGCGAGGTCGAGGCGGTGAGCAGCGCGAGGCGCAGCGTGCGGGAGGTGCGGGGCATGGGAGTTCTCCTCCGTGAGGGGGTGGGGAGGGGGTCACCCTTCTGCGTGATCCCATGCATCGAGTAAGCCCCGGCGGGCACGGTCGCGTCTTGCCCCTGGATGTCGTGGCTTGACAACCGCGCCCCCCATCCGCGATGCGGCCCCGGACACGAGTCAGGCCCCCTGCCCGCGGGAAAAGCGCGGGCAGGGGGCCTGATCGAAGCAGATGCTACTTCTTGCCCTGGTTCTTGACGGCCTCGATGGCGGCCGCGGCGGCCTCCGGGTCGAGGTAGGTGCCGCCCGGGTTCAGGGGCTTGAAGTCGGCGTCCAGCTCGTAGGAGAGCGGGATGCCGGTGGGGATGTTCAGGCCCGCGATGTCGGCGTCGGAGATGCCGTCGAGGTGCTTGACCAGGGCGCGCAGCGAGTTGCCGTGCGCGGCGACCAGCACGGTGCGGCCGGCCAGCAGGTCCGGGACGATGGCGTCGTACCAGTACGGGAGCATGCGGACGACGACGTCCTTCAGGCACTCCGTCTTCGGGCGCAGCTCCGGCGGGATCGACGCGTAGCGCGGGTCCTCGGACTGCGAGAACTCCGAGCCGTCCGCGAGGGCCGGCGGCGGGGTGTCGTAGGAGCGGCGCCACAGCATGAACTGCTCCTCGCCGAACTCGGCGAGGGTCTGGGCCTTGTCCTTGCCCTGGAGCGCACCGTAGTGGCGCTCGTTCAGACGCCAGGAGCGGTGGACCGGGATCCAGTGGCGGTCGGCGGCCTCCAGGGCGAGCTGGGAGGTGCGGATCGCGCGCTTCTGGAGCGACGTGTGGACCACGTCGGGCAGCAGGCCGGCGTCCTTGAGCAGCTCACCGCCGCGGACCGCCTCCTTCTCGCCCTTCTCGTTGAGATTGACGTCCACCCAGCCGGTGAACAGGTTCTTCGCGTTCCACTCGCTCTCGCCGTGGCGGAGGAGGATCAGCTTGTACGGTGCGTCGGCCATGCGTACGAGCCTAATGGACGCCGGGTGGCGCGTCGCGCGCCTCCGCGAGGGCCGGTCCGGCCTGCGCCGGGGCCTTTGGCGAACCTCCGCCGGTGCCGGGTCGATTGACACGAGGCGTCAATCCAGTGGCGCTGGAGAACCCCTCGAACGTAACGTGCCGGGCGACCTGCCACCTCTTACATCGCCGCATGCGCCACCTGCCGCCGGGGGGATTCCTGATGTCCGTCGCCACGCTGAGAAGAGCCGCGCGCGAGAGCGTGTCCGGGCTGCCACGCGCGTTCTGGTGGCTCTGGGCGAGCACTCTGGTGAACCGCCTCGGGGCCTTCGTCGCGACCTTCATGGCCCTGTACCTCACGCAGCAGCGGGGCTACTCGGCCTCCTTCGCGGGACTCGTCGCCGCCCTGCACGGCCTGGGCGGGGTGGTCTCCACGCTCGCCGCCGGGGTGCTGACCGACCGCCTGGGCCGCCGGCCGACGATGCTCGCGGCGCAGGCGTCGACGGCCTTCTCGGTGGCCCTGCTCGGGTTCATGGAGCATCCGGCGGCGATCGCGGCGGTCGCGCTGCTGGTGGGTATCACCTCGAACGCCTCGCGCCCGGCGGTGCAGGCGATGATGGCCGACATCGTGCGGCCGGAGGACCGGGTCCGGGCCTTCGCGCTGAACTACTGGGCGATCAACCTGGGCTTCGCGGTCAGCGCCGTGGCGGCCGGGGTCATCGCGGAGTACAGCTACCTGGCCGGCTTCCTCGGCGAGGCGGCGCTCACCCTGGTCTGTGCGGTGCTGGTCTACGTCAAGCTGCCGGAGTCCCGGCCGGAACGGACGGGCGCGGCCGCGGCGGAGCCGGAGACCGGGCTGGGGACGGTCCTGCGGGACCGGCGGTTCATGGGTGTGGTCGGGCTGTCCTTCCTGATCTCGCTGATCTTCACGCAGGGGTCGGTGGGCCTGCCGGTGGCGATGGGCGCGGCGGGGTTCTCGCCGGGGGACTACGGGCTGGTCATCGCGGTGAACGGGGTGCTGATCGTGGTGCTCCAGATCCCGGTCACCCGCTTCATCGAGCACCGGGACCCGCAGCGGCTGCTGGTGGTCTCGGCGCTGCTGGCCGGCTACGGCTTCGCGATGACGGCGTTCGCCGGGTCGATCGGGGTGTACGCGCTGACGGTGTGCGTGTGGACACTGGCGGAGATCGTGAACTCCCCGACCCAGATGAGCCTGGTCGTCCGGCTGTCGCCGGTGCACGGGCGGGGGCGCTACCAGGGCGTGTACTCGATGTCCTGGTCGGTGGCGGCGCTGGTCGCGCCGCTGATGGCGGGATACGTGATCGACTCTTACGGCGCGGGGTGGCTGTGGGGGGCGACCGGGGTGCTGGGGACGGGGGCCGCGGTCGGGTACTGGCTGCTCATGCGGGGCTTGCCCCGCGAGTCCACCACCTCTGCGGCCGGTGCGGCCCGGGTGGAGCCGGCCTCGGCGGGGTCGGGCGCCGCCCGGGCGGAGACGGCCGAGGCTTCGGCGGGCTGAGCCGCGCTGACCTGGAGCGGAGCTCCGCCTTCGCGGGGGCCGATCCCGGAGCGGGGTCGGGGCGGGGGTACACGCTGCGCGGCCGGCGCGGGCCGTCGTGCCGTGTGCCCACCCTCCCCCAAGCTCTCGACTTCGCTCGAGCAGGGGGCACCCCCATCGCCCTGCGGCACGCCTGCCCACACGGCGCGGGGGGCGGGGTCAGGTGAGGTGGCCGAAGAGGGCGGCCAGGAGGACTCCGGCGGCGAGGAAGAGGACCGTGAGGGTGGCCATGGCTGTCTTCTGTTCCGTGGTCACTTCGGTCTCCCCCATGGCCATGCCGGCGTGGGCCGGAGCCGCCGGGGCGGGCGGCGGGAGTGGTTCGCCGCCCTCGCCGAGCGCCCGTACCGTGCCCATCCCGTGCTTGAGGTGGTTCGCCACCAGCCAGACGTTGACCGGATAGGCGAAGGCCAGACCGGCCAGGACCGCCAGCGAGAAGGTCGCCCAGAAGCGCACGTCCGCGACGTCCCGCGCGCCCGGGACATGGCTGCGGATGATCACGTTCACCGCCACCATCGCGCCCATCACGCAGTTCATCGACAGCCACTCCGCGAACACCGTCGACCGGACGGCCCGGACGTAGCTGCCGCCGAGCATGTCCCGCATGAACAGGGCCTGGAAGACCAGCAGCCCGAAGCCGAAGCCCACGGCGTACTCCAGCAGCGCGTCGGCCCACGGGGCGAGGCCGATCAGCGAGGCGGCGACGGCCGCCACCATGATGCCGGTGGCGTCGCCGGCCACGCAGTGGATGGTGGAGCCGAAGGACTGCTTCCACAGCGGTGCCGTGAACCGTTCGTGGGTCCCGGGCCGCGGCTCCTTGCAGGAGAGCACGTAGAGCGCGGCACCGATCGGGCCGATGTAGAGGGTCACCAGCACCCAGCCCCACTTCATCACCGTGAGTTCGGGGTTCTTGGTGTACGCGTCGTACGCGACGTAGCCGGTGGAGAGGAGGGCCAGGGCGAACCAGGCGTACATGAGTGCGTCAGCCGTGGTCCCGCCCAGCCCGCTCAGCGCGTTCGGCCCGTACAGCCCGCTCAGCCCGCTCAGCGCGCTCAGCCCGTTCAGCCCGTTCATTCCGCCACCGTGCGGGCCTCGGACGGCTTCCGGCGGGGCGACACCCCCGCCGGCGGTGCCGCGTCAGCCGATCGGCTTCTCCGGCCCGCCCTGCGGCCGGGTGAGGTGGCGGAACGCGTCCAGGTTGTACGTGGACTCTCCGCGCGAGACCCGCCACTCGTACTCGCGGCGGATGGCACTGGCGAAGCCGAGCTCCAGCAGCGTGTTGAACGCGCCGTCGGCCGCTTCGAGGACCGAGCCGAGGAGCCGGTCCAGCTCCTCGGGGTTGATCACCGACAGCGGCAGCCGGCCCGACAGGTAGACGTCGCCGAGGCTGTCCACCGCGTAGGCCAGGCCGCCGTACAGCTTCAGGTTGCGTTCCAGCAGCCAGCGGTGGACGGCGGCGTCGTTCTCGTCCGGATGGCGGATGACGAACGCGTTGACCGACAGCGAGTGCCGGCCGACGAGCAGCGAGCAGGTGGTGGACAGCTTGCGGGTGCCGGGCAGCTTGACGACGTAGGAACCGGGTTCGGGGGACTCCCACTCCAGTCCGGCGTCGGCCAGGGTGCTCTCGATGATCGCCGCGTGATCAGCCATGGTGGGAGCGTACGCGACGGCGGTGATCATGCATGGCCGCCGTGTAGACGTCGGCCGTGCCGCTCGCCGCCGTGTCCCAGCCGAAGAACCGGGCGTGCCGTGCCGCCTCGCCGCCCATGCGCTCCGTCAGCGCCGGGTCGTCCGCGAAGCGCCGCAGTTCGGCCGCGTACGCGGCCGGGTCGTGGCCGGGTACGAGGAGGCCCGTCACACCGTCGTTGACGGCGACCGGCAGGCCTCCGACCTCGGCGGCGAGCACCGGTGTGCCGGTGGCCTGGGCCTCGATCGCGACGAGGCCGAAGGACTCGTTGTACGAGGGCATGACCAGCACCGATGCCGCCCGGAACCAGTCCGCCAGCCGGTCCTGGGCGACCGGCGGGTGGAAGTGCACCAGGTCCGCGATGCCCAGCCGGGCGGCGAGCTTCTGCAGCCCTTCCGGCTTGGCGAGGCCGCTGCCGCTGGGGCCGCCGACGACGGGGACGAAGAGCCGGGACCGCAGGCCGGGGTCGCGGTCGACGAGCACGGCGACCGCGCGAAGCAGGATGTCGGGGGCCTTGAGGGGCTGGATGCGGCCGGCGAACAGCGGGATCAGCGCGTCCTGCGGCAGGCCGAGGCGGGCGCGGGCGGCGGCCCGGCCGTCGCCGACGGTGAAGCGTTCCAGGTTCACGCCGGGGTGGACCACCGCGACCTTTGCGGGGTCGGCGTCGTAGTGGCGGACCAGTTCCTCGGCCTCTTCGGAGGTGTTCGCGATCAGCCGGTCGGCGGCGGCCACGATCTGCGTCTCGCCGATGACCCGGGCGGCCGGCTCCGGGGTGTCGCCCTCGGCCAGCGCCGCGTTCTTGACCTTGGCCATGGTGTGCATGGCGTGCACCAGGGGGACGCCCCAGCGTTCGGCGGCGAGCCAGCCGACGTGCCCGGAGAGCCAGTAGTGGGAGTGCACGAGGTCGTAGTGGCCGGGCCGGTGGCCGGCCCAGGCCTGCATCACGCCGTGCGTGAAGGCGCAGAGCTGGGCGGGCAGCTCCTCCTTGGCCAGGCCCTCGTACGGGCCCGCGTCCACGTGCCGGACCAGGACGCCCGGGGCGAGCTCCACGGCGGGCGGCAGGCCGCCCTCGGTGGCCCGGGTGAAGATCTCGACCTCGATGTTGATGGCGGCGAGCCGCTTGGCCAGCTCGACGATGTAGACGTTCATGCCGCCGGCATCGCCGGTGCCCGGCTGGTGCAGCGGGGAGGTGTGCACGCTGAGCATGGCCACCCGGCGCGGCTTGCGGTGCTGGCCGAACTCGGGCAGCCGGAACCGGGGCACGTCGTGGCGGGTCAGGCGGCCGGCGGCGCGCCTGCCGCCTCGCCGGGACACGTACTGGCTCAAGGAGCAGTCCTCTCTCGGTCGGGCAGGTCGGGCAGGTCGTGCGGGGCATGCGGCGGCGGGCGGGTGCGGGGACACCGGCCCGCGAAGAGCACGGGGCGCGCCCTTCAAGGGATGCAAACCACACACCGGTGCCCGGCATTCCGTGGCCGCCCGGTCCGTCCAGCGGGTTTGCCGGATTTTTAGCCGCCAGGGCCGTTCCGCTTACTCTCGGTGCATGACCCCGCGCACGCCTCCGCCGAGCCGCCCCGTGGGCACGGTGACCCGCGGGACCACCAATCCGAACCGGCTGCGCCGGATGGACCGCTGGATCGCGGCGGTGCACGGGCCCGCGCTGCGCCGCTCGGACGCGGCACCGGTCGCCGTCGACCTGGGGTACGGGGCGGCGCCCTGGACCGCGGTGGAGCTGCTGGAGCGGCTGCGGACGGCCGATCCGCGGGTGCGGGTGGTGGGCATCGAGATCGAGCCGGCCCGGGTGGCGGGTGCCAGGCCGTACGAGCGTGAGGGCCTGAGCTTCCGGCACGGCGGGTTCGAGGTGCCGCTGGAGCGCGGGGAGCGTCCGGCGCTGATCCGGGCGGCGAACGTGCTGCGCCAGTACGACGAGGAGCAGGTGGCCGAGGTGTGGGCGCGGCTGTGCGGGCGGCTGGCGCCGGGCGGGCTGCTGGTGGAGGGGACCTGCGACGAGATCGGGCGGCGTCACGTGTGGGTGGCGTTGGGGCCCGAGGGGGCGCGCACGGTGACCTTCGCGACCCGGCTGGGCTCCCTGGAGCGCCCCTCGGATCTGGCGGAGCGGCTGCCGAAGGCGCTGATCCACCGCAATGTGCCGGGTGAGCCGGTGCACGCCTTCCTGCGGGACTTCGACCGGGCGTGGGCGGCGGCCGCGCCCTACGCCTCGTACGGTGCCCGGCAGCGCTGGATCCGTACGGCGCGGGCGCTGGCCGGGGACTGGCCGGTGGTGGACGGGCCGCGGCGGTGGCGGCAGGGGGAACTGACCGTGCGGTGGGACGCGTTGCGCCCGGCGGGGTGAAATCGGGTCATCGGTGGGCCGATTGCGGCCAGGGGCTGCCCCGCCGCGGGCGGATCCGCGGGGTCATGTGAGCATGATCGGAGCGCCGTGCACAGGGGTGTCGGAATTTCCCCAGCCGTGGCACCATCCCGTGGAAAGTGCAAAGTTACTGATGGATAGTCAGATCTGATGCGCCCACACGCGCCCAGGATCTGCCGGTGTTCCGGGGGGACGCGACCATGAACCGACGACGCGGTGGAGTGACGCTCACACTGTTGTGCGCCATGGCCGTACTCGGCGCACCCGGGCTCGCGGGCACCGCGTACGCCGCGCCGGAACCGCCGTCCGCCCAGAACCGGCCCGAGAAGAGCCTGGAGCAGGTCCGCAAGGAGATCGAGGACCTCTACCGCCAGGCCGGGACGGCCACGGACGCGTACAACCAGGCGGTCGCCGACTCCAAGCGGCAGTCCGACCAGATCGTGGCGCTCGCCAAGCAGATCGCCGCCGGCCAGGACCGGATCACCGTCCTGAAGAACCGGGCGGGCGCGGCCGCCCGCGCCCAGTACCGGTCGGGCGGGCTGCCGCCCGCCGCGCAGCTGGCGATGAGCGAGGACCCCACCCGCTTCCTGGACGGTGCCGACCGGCTGCGCCAGGGCGAGAAGGCCACGGCCGACACCCTCACCGAACTGAACAAGACGCAGGCCGACTTGGAGCAGTACGCCAAGGACGCGACGGCGCACTGGCAGGAGCTGGAGGCCAACCGCCTCAAGCAGGAGGCCGCGAAGAACGAGGTCGAGAAGAAGATCAAGGCCGCGGAGGAGCTGGAGAGCAAGCTGGAGGCCGAGGAGAAGGCCCGGCTGCTGCAGCTGGAGCAGGAGGCCCAGTACGAGGCGCAGAAGGCGTGGCTGAACTCGGGCGCGCTGAAGGACGTCAAGGGCACGGCCACCGAGGCGGGCAAGAAGGCCGTCCAGTTCGCCACCGCGCAGATCGGCAAGCCGTACGTGTGGGGCGCCGAGGGGCCGAACGGGTTCGACTGCTCGGGACTGACCTCCCAGGCGTGGCTGGCGGCCGGCAAGGGCATCCCCCGGACCTCGCAGGAGCAGCTGCGGCTGCTGAAGAAGGTGCCGCTCAAGGAGATGCGGCCGGGCGACCTGATCATCTACTTCGACGACGCGAGCCATGTGGCGATGTACGTGGGGGACGGCGCGATGGTGCACGCCCCGCGACCGGGCCGGAAGGTCACCATGGCGGGCGCGGGCTCGATGCCGATCAAGGCGGTGGTCCGCCCGGAGGCGTAGCGCGGCCGGGAGACGGGTGTCCGGGCGACGGGCGGCCGGGCGACGGGCATCCGGGCGACGGGCATCCGGGACCGGCCGCGGGGCCGTCGGTGACGCAGCGGTGGCCGGGCGGACACCCAGTGCTCCGGAAGGGGGGCGCCGGACGTTCCGAAGGCCGAGACGAGGGCGCCCTGACCGGGTGATGTATCTCATCCCCTGACCTGGGACTTCGCACGCGATGAGGGCATATGCCGGGGGCGTGCGCCGCCGCTGCCATTCCGTCCGTGCGCCCCCTGCCGCTAGGGTCGGCACGCAGCCAGCGCAGGGGGGACGGAAGGACCGAAAAAATGACCGTACCCGTCCCGCGGCAGAGGGACATCCCGGCCGCGGAGAGCGGTCGGCCCGGCCCGCCTCCGCAGATCCAGCCTCAGACGATGACCCTCCTGGTGATCCAGGACGACCCGTCGGACGGGCTCACCGTCCCGGAGATCCTCGACACCGACGGCCAGCGCATCCGGATCCGTACCGCCCGCAACCTCACCGAGGCGGCCCGGCTGCTCACCCACGACGTGCACTGCATCCTGCTCGACCTCAGCCTGCCGGGCAGCGGCCGCGCCGTACACGGCGGCCACGGCGGTGCGGCCGGCCACGCGGCGCGCACCTCAGCCGGCGTGCCCGGCGTGCCCGGCCTGGGCGCCATACCCGCGGCGGCCGGTACGGGGAACGGAACGGGCAGCGCGGCGGGCAACGGGTCCGGCCCGGGCTCCGGCACCGGCGGCGCCACCGGCACCGTCGTGGAGGCCGACACCGACGAGCTGGCCGCGCTCCGCGAGGTGCTCCGCCTCGCCCCGCGCCACGCCGTGCTCGTGCTGACCGCCGAGGCGGACGCCGAACGGGCCGCCGAGGCGGTCCGGGTCGGCGCCCAGGACTTCCTCTTCCGCGACGAGCTGGACGGCCGCCTGCTGAGCCGCGCCATCCGCTACGCGGTGGAGCGCAAACGGGCCGACATCGCCCAGTACAAGCTCGCCGAGTCCCGGCTGCGCGCCCAGGAGAACGCCCGCCTGGAACGCGGTCTGCTCCCCACCCCGCTGCTGGAGGGCTCTTCGCTGCGGTTCGCCGCCCGGTACCGGCCCGGCCGCAGCCGGGCCCTGCTGGGCGGGGACTTCTACGACGCCGTACGCACCCCGGACGGCACGGTCCACGCGATGATCGGCGACGTCTGCGGTCACGGCCCGGACGAGGCCGCCCTCGGCGTGGAGCTGCGCATCGCCTGGCGCGCCCTGACCCTGGCCGGCCTGTGCGGGGACGAGCTGCTGTCCACCCTCCAGGAGGTGCTGGAGGTCGAGCGGCCCTGCGAGGAGATCTTCGCGACGCTCTGCACCGTCGACATCTCCCCGGACGGCCGCCGCGCCGGTCTCTGTCTGGCGGGCCACCCCGCACCGCTGCTGATCGCCGGGCAGGACCGGCCCGCGCGGCTGCTCCCGTACGAGAACAGCGGCCCGGCCCTGGGCCTGCTGCCGGGCGCCCGCTGGCCCCGCCGGCAGGTGGAGCTGGGCGGTGCCTGGAGCCTGATGCTCTACACCGACGGGCTGATCGAGGGCCGCATCGGCACCGGCCGGGAGCGGCTCGGACAGGACGGGATGGTCGAGATGATCAACCGGCACCTGGAGCGCGGCCTGCACGGCGAGGGGCTGCTGGAGGCGGCCGTCACCGAGGCCCGCCGGCTGAACGGCGGCGAGCTGACGGACGACGTCGCGGTGGTCATGCTGGGCCGCACGGCCGGCTGAGCCGGCGCGACCCGCCGGGCGCGCCCCGGCCGGCGCGACCGACCCGCCCGGCGCGCTCCGGCCCGCCTACCGGTTGCCGTTGTAGGGCCCGTACGGCCCGTCGCTGCTGCTGCCGCGCCGGCCGCCGCCGGACACCTTCTTGAGCGCCGGCTTCACGTCGACCATGAACACGATCGACGCGATGAGCCCCGCGATCTGCAGGAAGAGCATGCTCGCCAGGAACCAGTCCACCAGGATCGTGATGCCGAGGATCACGAGCCAGAACGTCTTCGTCTGCTTGTCGGCCGCGCGGTAGGCGTCCTCCCGGGCCAGCAGCGCGAACACGAAGGCGACGACGGCCAGCACCAGCATGGCGAGCCCGAGCAGCCCGACGAAGGAATTGAACCCCTGAATCAACATGCCCCTCTACCGCCTCACCACATCGGACGATCCCGGCTCTGACCTCTTTCCCCTCCACGCTACAGAGGGAACGGGCGGGCCACCCGGAAAGGTGCCCGCCCCTCGCGCGCCGGGCGGGGCCTCCCGGCCCCGCCGGCTCCCCCGGCCGCTCAGGCCTCGGCGCCCTCGGCGGCCGCGGCCGTCTTCTTAGCGGCGGGCTTGCGCGCCGCGCCCTTCTTCGCCGTCTTCTCCCCGTCCGACTCGGCCGCGGCGGGCTCGGCGGCCTCGGCGGCGGGCTCGGGCTCCACGGCCGCGGCGACCACGACGATCTCCTCGGCCACCTCGCCCCGCCAGGTACGGACGGCCTGCTCGCCGTGCTCGGCGACCCGGTCGTACGTCTCCTTCGCGCGCACCGCGTACTCGGCGGCCACCCCGACCCCGCGCAGCGCCAGGTCCTGGGCGGTCTCGCCGAGCTTCTTGGCGTCGAGCTTCGCCGGGTCGATCGACCCGAGCACGCCGACCACCTCGACGACCTTGGCGGCGACCGCCTCCAGGTCCTCCTTGGCCCGCTCCTGCACGGCCTTGGGGTCGGTGTTCCGCACCGCGTCGATGCGGGCCGGGGCCTCGACCCGCAGCTGTTCGATCAGTCCCGGCACCTTCCTGGCCTGCTGCACGGCCAGGTCGGCCGTACCGGCGGCGAAGTAGAGGGGCGTCGGGTCGGTCAGGGTCTTCTTCAGGTCATCGACGATGGCCATGCTTCTGATCCTCCGGGATCGCGATTCAGTTCGTGGGCGGCATCTCTTCGTGCCGCTCGCTCTCGTCGGCCGCGTTCTCCTTGCGGAACGACTCGTAGATCTGCAGCAGTACCTGCTTCTGCCGCTCGTTGATGGACGGATCCGCCAGGATCACGGCACGCGTCTCGACCTCGTCCCGGTCCCGCTCGTCGAGGATCCCGGCCTGTACGTACAGCGTTTCCGCCGAGATCCTCAGGGCCTTGGCCAGCTGCTGCAGGATCTCCGCGCTCGGCTTCCGCAGTCCGCGCTCGATCTGGCTGAGATACGGATTCGACACCCCGGCCGCGTCGGCGAGCTGACGCAGCGAAAGCTGCGCCTGCCTGCGCTGCTCGCGCAGGTACTCGCCGAGATTCCCGACATTGAGGGATGCCATATCCCGAATCCTCCCCCACCCCGCTAACTTTTGCAAGCGCACTGCTTGCACCATCTCCCACGCGTCCTGTCGTACACGTTTGCTAGCGTCGGCACGGCGATCACCGGACGATGGCCCGCTGCGGGGAGGGAACACATGAACGCCGGTCCTGAGGCTGCGAGTTCAGGCGGTACGAACGGAGCGGCCGCGGCGGACCTCACGGTCGACGGCGACAAGCTCAAGACGCTCGCCGGCGACCTGGACACGATGCAGGAAGTCCTGAAGAAGCAGCTCCTGCGCATGGACGAGATCGTCGACCGCATCGAAGCCCGCTGGCAGGGCCCCGCCTCCCAGGCGTACCGGGCCAGGCACCGCGCGGCGGCGGAGGACGCCGTCCACATCCGGGAAACGATGAAGCTGCTGGCCAAGGCGATCCGGCTGAGCAAGGACGGGTTCTCGGCGCAGGACCTCGAAACCCTGGAGCAGTTCCGGCGCGTCCAGTCCTACACGGACATCCAGGCGGAGACCGACGCCCTGTCCACACCGAACACCGGGAACACCGCGCAGCCGGCAGCACGCAGCCGCATCGCCGATCTCTGAACGACCGCACGACCGCACGAGGGGGATTCATGTCGTCCGGTGACGACCACATATCAGTCGACTTCGCGACCCTGCAGGGCATGGCCGGAGACCTCGAAGCGATCCTCAAGACGCTCAACGAGCAGCTGGACCTGCTCTACGGGCGCGTCGAGAAGGTCGTCCTGACCTGGGACGGCGAGGCCCGCCAGGCCTTCGTCGACCAGCTGGACAAGTGGGACCGGTCCGCGCAGGACCTCCAGGCCACCCAGGCGTGGCTGCACGACATCGTGGTGAACGGCCACATGACCTACGCGTCCACGCACCGGACGGTGCTGCGGGGCTGGGGGGCCGCCTGATGGGTACGCCACCGCCTCCCTCGGCGAACGGGGGCTTCGACGTCCAGCCGGTGCACGTCTACCACGCCTCGGGCCTGGTCAAGGAAGGCCAGTTCAAGCACGACGAGCGGGCCGTCGCCCTGGTCGACGTACTGAACAAGTACAACCAGTCCGCCGGAACCGGCCGGGGCGCCGACGCCTTCGCCGACGAGTACCAGAAGATCGCGGCGAAGTTCCTGGAGTGCTGGGGCCGCGGCGTGGTGAGCATCGGCGGCGCCGCCGTCGGGCTGACCCTCACCGCCAACCACTACGTCCTCGCCGACTGGGAGGCAAGCGGCCGCAAAGGTCCGGAGCCGAAGCGGCAGCCGGAGCCGGTGGTCATCAACAAGCAGCCGCCGTACGGCCCCGTGAACCCGATCAAGTGGTCGGGCACTGGCGAGGACGTCGACTCCTGGTGGATATCCGGCGTGATCGGTGAGTTCCCCGACTTCCTCGCGGACATCATCCGCCCCGCCATCGAGCACGGCCTTCGTCTCGGCAAGGTCCACGAGATCACCCCGGGCATCAAGGAGGACGAGACCCGGGACATGGCCAAGGCCTGGCGGAAGGCGGGCACCGAGGCCGTGAAGTCCTCGGACGAGTTCAACGCCGCCATCGCCGGCATCACCGACCCGAGCGACAAGGGCGAGTGGCAGGCCGCCATGCGCGCCTTCGGCCAGACGATCTGGGGCACCACGGCGTGGGGAAAGCAGCGCGGGCCGGACGGCGAGAAGACCCAGACCGGCGGCCGTGAATGGCGGACCTCCAAGGACCTCTCTCCCGACCGCCGACGCCCCATCATCGAGGTCCTGAAGAAGACGGCAGACGAGGTCGCGACCATCCTGGAGCACGTCTCCGACATCGGCGAGAAAACGACCAAGTTCACCGAACAGGCCGGCATCAACGCCGCGAAGGCCACGGCCAGGGAACTCGGCGACCTGAGTTTCAAGAACCTGACCAAGATGGCCGTCGGCGGGATCGTCGGCCGGATCGTGCTCTCCTTCCGGACTCACATGGACAAGGAAGGTGTGGACGCGGTCGTCGAGACCTACCACACGGAGTTCACCGAGGCCGCGAAGAAGCTCAAAGCCCTCGGCGACGAGCTGGACCTCGCGATCAAGAGCGCGCCGACCTACCAGGCGGAAAGCGCCCGCGCCCAGGGCTTCGGCGCACGCTCGCTCAACGAGTTCAAGAAGGAGCACAGCTGGCAGCGGGGCGGGGAGAGCCCCTTCCCCTACATGTACTCGCTCGACCTGGCGACGAACGAGGGGCTCCTGGAGGGGCACACGCTCGACAAGCACGTGGGCAAGACGGACGAGCAGCTGCTCCAGCGGCATTACGACGAAACGAAGGGGTCGGGCAAGCTGAAGCTGCTCGCCACGTCGACCTTCGCCGACTTGGAGTCGGCCCAGAAGTACACCCAGTACTGCATCCGCGCAAACACCCAGGAGATCCAGGACTGGCTGAAGAACCCGCCGCCGCAGCCGCCGTCGAAGCCCTTCAGCGTGCCCTCCGTACCGAACGAGGGTCCGCTCGGGCACCAGACGGTGACCGGCCGGAGCTCGAAGGCGGTGGACGACTACAACGCGGGCCCGGTGCACGATGTGTACGGCGTGACCACCAGGCTCAAGTACGACCCGAACCTCAATCCGCCCTTCGTCATCCTGACCTCGTCGCCTGAATAATGGAGCGAATGATGGAAGAGGCCCGCCTCAACGCGGATTCCTGGGCGAACGCGCTCGAACTGTTCGATGCCCGCAACGCGTTCGTCGGGGTCACGGCCCGCTCGCACACCGAGTGGTGGCTCGACGCGGCCGCGCTCCTCCGCGGCACGGCCCGGGACCCGCGGGGCTGGCGTGCGCTCGACCCGTACGAGGACGAGATCGGACTGGAGCGTCCCGCGCCCCCGTACCCGTGGATCGAGCCGCCCGCCTCGGCGGCGGACGTGGAACGCTTCCGCGGCATGGTCCGGGAGCTCCCGAGGCCCTCGGTGTCCTCCCTGCTCGTGCTGCTCGGCATCGTCGGCATGGACGTCTCGAAGACCTGGCGTTGGGAGGAGCGTCGGCCGGGGATGGAACGGCGGGCCGCGGACATCCTGCGGCGCTTCCCGGACGGCACACGCTTCTACTCCAACATCGGCTGGACGGGCGACCACCCCGACTTCTACGAGCAGCCGGTCGCCGGCATGCACCAGTTCAGCCAGGACCTCTGGGACGCCGGCCTGATCGCCGTCAACGACACCGAGGTCGCCCTGTTCTGGACGTTCGAGTCTCTGTGAACAGGAGGAACGACTTTGACCGAACTGGCCGACAAGACCTGGTCTGACGCGCTCAAGCTGTACGAGTGGATCTGCACCTTCGTCGCCGTCGCTCCGCGCGAGCACGAGGAGTGGTGGCTCGACGTCGGGGCGATCATGCGCCTGGAAACCCGGGACCCGCGGGGCTGGGAGTCCATCGACCCCTACGAGGGCGAGGAGGAGCGCCGGGACGATCCGCTGTTCCCGTGGCTGGAGACCCCCGCCACGCCCGCGGACGCGGAACGCTTCCGGGAGCGGGTGCGGGAGGTGCCCCGGCACTCGGTGCGGTCGCTGCTCGTGCGGCTCGGATCGGCAGCGGCCTCGGACCTCACCCGGTGGCCGGGCTGGGAGGAGCACCTGCCCGAGAAGGAGCGGCGGGCGGACGTGATCCTCTCGCGCTTCCCGGAGGGCACCCGCTTCTACACCAACATCGACCCGAATGGCGACCCTCCGGACTTCTACAAGTGGTCCTCCGTGGCCTACGACTCCTTCAGCCGGTCCGACTGGGACGCCGGGCTGATCGCCGTGAACGACGGGGAAGTCGCCCTCCTCTGGAACTTCCAGAACACCTGATCCGACCCGCCGACCAGCCCGACCGAGGAACCCCACGTGCTCACCAGATCCGCCACCTACCCCGACCGGGAGACCGCCCAGTGGGCCGCCCAGCAGGTCGTCACCCGCAATGAGCAGGCCATCCACCGCTGGCTCGCCCAGGGCACCCGGCCCCGGCTCACCATCGAGGCCTCCTGGCCCTCCCGGGAGGAGCCGGTCGGGCGCGTGCTGATCCAGGCCATGGCGCTCGCCGGGCGCGGGGCCGTGGACGTGCGGGCCGCGCGGGTGGTGCTGCGGCGCGAGCCGGCCAGCCCGCTCGGGTTCGTCGTGCACGGCACCTTCCCCATCTACGTGTAGAGGCGAGACGACTCCTCATGTCCATGAAGCCCCTGGAGTTCGACCGGCGCTACGGCGAGCTCGACCAGGTGATCAGCGCGTACGCCGGACAGTCCGCCGCCGAGGACACCGACGAGCGGCCGGGCCCCGCCCTGACCGCCTACCTCCGCCACACCTGGCACACCCGCCCCTGGGCCCTCTCCGTCGCCGAGCAGCAGCTCCGCACGTACGCCCAGAACCCGCCCGGCCGGCTCCGGCTGCGGCTCGGCGAGTACTACCCGGTGCCGGACATCGGCCTGCCCGAGGCGGAGATCCAGGACTGGCTGGTCCTGCTCGCCGATCACATCAAGCTCAGCATCGAGGAGGGGCGGGTCCCGCCGCCCGCCGCGCTGCCGGAGACGCACTGGGAGTGGCACGCGCGCTTCCCCGAGCTCGGACAGTTCCTCGGGGGCTGGTTCTCGCAGGACATGCCCGACGAGTTCGAGGACCATGACGCGGCCGTTCGCGACTACGCCGGGACGGCACACCCGACCCTCGTCGCCCGGCTCGTCGGCGAGCTGCGCGAGCTGCTCGCCCTCGGGCTGGAGGAGGTCGACTACGCGCTCGGCGTGGCCGAGCTGGGCATGGAGGTCGACCCTCCGGCCCCGTACACGGCGAGTGCCTGGCTGACCGTCGTGGCCGAGCAGCTGGCCGGGCCCCGCGCCGAGTACGCGTAGGGACGACTCCGACCCGTGCCGCGGCTCAGTCCCGGGAGCGGGCCGGGGCGGGGAGTTGGCCGGCGGCGATGGCGGCCAGGGCCAGGGCGAAGCCGGCGAGTTGGAGCGGGCCGAGGGTCTGGCCGAGGAGGGCGGCGCCGAGGGCCGCCGCGACCAGCGGCGAGAGCAGGACGAGCACCGCGGCGCCGGTGACGGGCAGGGCGGTGACGCCGCGGAACCACAGGACGAAGGCGAGCAGACCGCCGACCAGGCCCAGCCAGAGGTAGCCGAGGGCGGCGGGCCCGTCGACGGAGGGGGGCGGGCCCTCGGCGAGCAGGGTGAGCGGTGTCAGGAACAGGCCCCCAGCGGTGAGTTGCCAGCCGGCGAAGGCGGTGGGACCGGCTCCGGCGGGGCGCCCCCAGCGTTTGGTCAGCGTCACGCCGAGCGCCATCGAGGCCGCGCTCCCCAGGCCCGCCACGACCCCGACGGCGTCGAGCGCGGCGTCCGGGCCGATCACGACCAGGCCGACGCCGGCCATGCCCGCCGCGCCCCAGCCCAGCCGCCACGCGGACCGGCGCTCGCGGAGGACCGCCACGGCGAGGACGGCGACGACGAGCGGCTGGGAGGCCGCGAGGGTGGCGGCGACGCCGCCCGGCAGGCGTTCGGCCGCGACGGCCAGCAGCGGGAAGGTGAGGCCGATGTTGAGGACCCCCAGTACCGCGGCCCTGCCCCACCACGCTCCGCGCGGCAGCGTCCGGCCGACCGCCAGCGCGATCAGTCCGGCGGGCAGCGCCCGCAGCAGTCCGGCGAACAGCGGGTGTCCGGGCGGGAGGAGCTCGGTGGTGACGACGTAGAACGTGCCCCAGGACAGGGGGGCGAGTGCCGTCAGCGCCGTCAGCGCCGCGACGGACGTGCCGCGCGTCTGCCGCGCCGCGGGACTCGTTGTCTGCGCAGGCGTGTTCGGAGGTGCGTTCGGAGGCATGTCCGGAGTCTCGGTCGGACGCGATCGATGAGTCCAACACATGTTTGTCAGCGCATCGATCGCGATCGAAGATGGAAGATGGACCGATGGAGCTCCAGCAGATGCGCTACGTCCTCGCCGTCGCCGAGACGAACAGCTTCACCCGGGCCGCCGAACGCTGCCTGGTCGTCCAGTCCGCCCTCAGCCACCAGATCGCCCGTCTGGAGCGGGAACTCGGGGCGAAGCTCTTCGAACGCACCAGCCGCCGGGTGCGGCTGACCCCGGCCGGCGCGGCCTTCCTGCCCGCCGCCCGCCAGGCCGTGGAGGCAGCGGAACGGGCGGCCGCCGAGGTCGCCGCAGCGGTCGGCGAGGTCCGCGGGCGGCTGTCCGTGGGCCTGATCCCCACCGTCACCGCGGCCGACGTGCCGGGGGCGCTGCGCGAGTTCCGCCGGCGCCACCCGCAGGTGCGCGTCGGCCTGCGGGTGGGCGCGAGCGATGAACTGGCCGAGCAGGTCCGGCAGGGGGCCGTGGACGTGGCGTTCCTCGGGCTGCCCACCACCTCTCGGCCCCACGGCGTGGCCGGCCGCGAGCTCGCCCGGGACCGCCTCGTCGCGGTGGTCGCACCGGACCATCCGCTCACCGCCGAGCCGGCGGTCGACCTGCGCAGGCTGTCCGCCGAGGTGTTCGTGGACCTGCCGGCCGGAACCGCCGGACGGCTCCAGTCCGAACAGGCCTTCGCCGCCGCCGGCCTCACCCGCGACGTGGCCTTCGAGGTGAACACCGCGGACTCCCTGATGGCGCGGATCGTCGGTGAGGGCCTCGCCGTCGCGCTGCTCCCCGCCGCCTGCGTGCCCCGGCTCGGCGGCGTGACCGGCATCGAGGTCACCGACGCCCCGACCCGCGTCGAGCACGTCATCTGGAGCCTCGCCGGCCGCCCGCCCGCGGCGACGGCCTTCCTCTCGGTGCTGGGCATCCCCGGGATCCCGGCCCTCCCAGCCGGCCCCGCCGTCTCCGCCTAGCGCGGGGCCGTGCCGATCACCACCGTCGCCGACCATTCCTCCGACGACGACGCGCGCACCGACAGACCCGCCGTGGTCATCGCCGAGGCGGTGTCCGGGGACTGGCGGGCGCTGGTCTCGATCAGCAGGTGGCCGCCGGGTGCCAGCCAGGCCGCTGCCTCCGCGGCGACGCGGTGCTGCACCGACAGCCCGTCCGGGCCGCCGTCCAGGGCGGTCACCGGCTCGTGGTCCCGGGCCTCCGGCGGGAGGAGCGGGATGGAACCCGTCGGCACGTACGGGGCGTTGACCACCAGCAGCCCGATCCGGCCGTGCAGCTCCGCCGGCAGGGCCGCGTACAGGTCGCCCTCGTGGACGTGGCCGCCGTACGGGGCGACGTTCCGGCGGGCGTAGCCGAGCGCGAGCGGGTCGATGTCCGCGACGTGCAGGTCCACGCCCGGCACGGCGTCCGCCACCGCCGCGCCCACCGCGCCGACCCCGCAGCACAGGTCGACCACCACCGCGCCCTTCCGGGCCAGCGCGGCCGCCTCCTCGACCAGGAACTCGGTGCGGCGGCGCGGCACGAACGCGCCTTCGCCGACGGCCATCCGCAGCCCGCGGAACTCCGCCCAGCCCACCACGTGTTCCAGCGGTTCGCCCCCGGCCCTGCGGGCCACCAGCGCCCGCAGGTCGCCGCCCTCCGCGGCCGCCGCGTGCAGCAGTCCGGCCTCCTCCTCGGCGAACACACAGCCCGCCGTCCGCAGGGCGTCCACCACCCAGGCGTCGTCCACTCCGTCTTTCCCCACTCTCCTCGTTCCGTCCCGCACGCTCAGAAGATGTCCGGGCACCACGGGCGGCGCGGTGTCCGGAACATCGCGTCGGCGAGGGCGGCGGCCCCCGGCCACACCTCCGTCACCCGGCCGAGCGCCGCCAGCCGCGTCGCCGACTCGTCGCCCAGGTACAGGCTGCCGAGTGCGTCGACGCCGAGGAGCAGGTCGGGAACGCCGTCCGTACGGACGCAGCTGCGTGCCTCTGCGTCCAGCAGGTACCGGCCGCCCGCCAGGCCGCCCGGGTCCCGCACCTCCAGCACGAGCTCCCCCGGCGCCGCGTACGTCCGCGCCTCCAGGCACCGTACGACGTCCAGCACGCGCAGCCACAGCTGGTCGGCGGCGGTCACCGTGCGGGCGGACCGCGGGTCGGGCAGCAGCAGCGGGAGGAGGTCGTCCGGGGCCCGGTAGCCGGTGCGGACCTTCATCACCCAGTCGATCGAGCACAGGTAGTGCCACAGGGCCCGCTCGGCGGCCGGGGTGACCGCGAGCAGGTCGCCCACCTGGACCGTGTTCAGCGGGATCTTCGCGTCCGTCCACTGGCCGTCCGAGCGGTACCGGGCCATGCCCTGGACCTCGCCCTCCGCCGACCGGTACACGACGAAGTACTGCTGCTTGTAGGGCCGGAGGTCCAGGTCCTCCACACCGAGGGCCAGGTTCCAGAAGCGCTCGTCGCGGCTGACCGTTCCGGCCGTCGTCCGCCGGAGCCGCTCGTGCAGTTCCGGGCCCACCCGCGCGGCCTCGGCCGTGTCCACCAGGTCGATCCGGCCGCCGTCCCCGGGTGTCGACCAGCGCGGGTCGAGGCCGGTGCGCGGGACGTCGATCTCCCACTCCACCAGGGAGGTGGCGGGGCCGAACCCGTAGCGGCCGTAGATCGGGTACTCGGCGGCGATCAGGGTCGCGAAGGCGTCTCCGCGTTCCTTGGCCTCGGCCAGCCCGGCGGCCATCATCCGGGTCAGCAGGCCCCGGCGGCGGTGCGTGGGCAGCACGGTCACGTTGGTGACGGCGGCGGACGGGAGCACCTCGCCGCCCGGCACCGACAGGTTCTGCGCGAAGGTCCGGAAGGTACCGACGCAGCGGCCGCCGTCCGGGTCGAAGGCTCCGACGGTGCGGCCGAGATCGGTGTACTTGAGGCGCTGGGCGAGGTCCCCGTCCGTCACGACGGGCGATTCCAGGAAAGCGGTCTGCACCGTGCGCAGCCACTCGGCGAATTCTGATTCTGCGACAGGACGGATGTCAGCGGTCATTCGGCCCACGCTAGACGCCGACCGCCCGACGGGTCGCGCCAATTATGCGTGGCCGGATCCGTACGGCCGAGGACCTCGGATCCGTACGGCCGGGGACCTCGGCGCCGGCCGCCGGAGGCCTCGGGGCCGGCCGCCGGGGACGGTCACGTCAGCAGGTCGTCGACCTGCGCCTCACCCTCCCGGTAGCGCCGGGTGATCTCCGCACTGCAGTCGTCCGCCGTGCGCTGCAGCTGCTGCCGGCGCCGCGAGACCTGCTGCTCGTACCCGACCAGCCGGCCCATCGCGTCGTGCAGTTCGCCGTCGGTCCGCGCACCCAGGTCGGACAGCTCCACGTCGGCCAGCATCTCCGCCGCCAGCAGCCGGAACTCCTCGCTGTGCGGGGTGCCCAGGGTGACGTGGCGGGCGGAGGCACTGCGGCTGGAGGGGGCGTCGGCGAGGATCTCGGAGAGCCGGTCGACGACGACCACCGGGGCCTCCGGGTCGGTGCGCCGGGCCAGTTCGGCCCGGAGGATGTCGATGCGGCCCTGCAGGAGCCTGCGGATGTAGCTGAGGTCGGCCTCGTCCCGCTGGGAGTCCCGGCGCAGCGCGCGCAGCTCGGGCAGGCCCAGCCCGTGCACGCCGGGTCCCTGCGCGGGGGGCTGTGGGTCCGCGTTGCGCTGCGCGGGCGGGCGTACCGCCGACACGGAAGCCGCGGCTGCAGAGGTACCAGAAGTATTCATACGAACGTGTCCGTCCCCTCGACCGGTGCATGGCGCACCGCCTTCGTGCATCGTGCCACTGAGGGAGGTGCCGGTGCAGGCTCAGTCCACCCGATCGGCCCCGGACGGGTGCACGCCTGATACACAGGTGGTATGCGAGCAGTGGTGCAGAGGGTGGACGGCGCGAGCGTCGTGGTCGCCGGTGAGACCGTGGGCGAGATCGTCGGCGAGGGTTTGTGCGTGCTGGTCGGGGTGACCCACGAGGACACCCCGGAGAAGGCCGCTCAGCTGGCGCGGAAGCTGTGGTCGCTGCGGATCCTGGAGGGCGAGAAGTCCTGCAGTGACAACGGCGCGCCACTGCTGGTGATCTCCCAGTTCACGCTCTACGGGGACGCCCGCAAGGGCCGACGGCCCACCTGGAACGCGGCCGCGCCGGGCCCGGTGGCGGAGCCGCTGGTCGACGAGGTGGTCGCGCGGCTGCGCGAGCTGGGCGCGACCGTGGAGACGGGCAGGTTCGGCGCGGACATGCGGGTCTCGCTGACGAACCACGGCCCGTTCACGGTGCTCCTGGAGATCTGAGGCCGGAGATCCGAGGCCGGAGAGCTGAGGCGTGGCCCTACGGGGCCACGATCACCTCCTGCGCGGCGGCCGTGGTGCCGGCGAGCAGCTCGGCGTCCACCGGCACGTTCCGCTTGACCAGCGCGAGCGCGATCGGCCCGAGCTCGTGGTGCCGTGCCGAGGTGGTGACGAAGCCCAGCTGGCGGCCCTCGGGCCCGTCGGCGGCCAGCCGTACGGGCGTACCGTGCGCCGGCAGCAGCACCTCGGAGCCGTCCAGGTGCAGGAACACCAGACGGCGCGGCGGCTTCCCCAGGTTGTGGACGCGGGCGACCGTCTCCTGACCCCGGTAGCAGCCCTTCTGCAGGTGCACGGCGGTTCCGATCCAGCCGAGCTCGTGCGGGATGGTCCGGTGGTCGGTCTCCAGGCCGAGCCGCGGCCGGTGCGCCTCCACGCGCAGTGCCTCGTAGGCGAGGAGTCCGGCGGCGGGACCGTGCGCGGCGGCGAACTCCTCCAGCCGCTCGCGCGGCAGGAAGACGTCCCGGCCGGCCGGGGTCTCCCGGACGACGAGCTCCTTGTCGACCTCGGCGATGGACCCGGCCGGCAGGTGCACCACGGCGAAGTCGGCGGTGCGGTCGGCGACGTCCACCCGGTAGAAGAACTTCATCGACTCCAGGTAGGCGATCAGCTCCTCCTGGGTGCCGGGCTCCACGTGCGCCCAGACCGTCTCCCCGTCGTCGACGAGGTAGAGGGCGTGCTCGATGTGCCCGTTCGCGGAGAGGATCAGCGCCTCGGTGGCCTGCCCGGGCGGCAGTTCGGTGACGTGCTGGGTGAGCAGCAGGTGCAGCCAGCTCAGCCGTTCCGGTCCGGTGACGGCGATGACACCGCGGTGCGAGAGGTCGACGAAGCCGCGGCCGTCGGCGAGGGCACGCTGCTCGCCGTACAGCTCGCCGTAGTGGGCGGCGACTCCTTCGTCACGGCCTTCGGCCGCCACGGCGCCGGGCAGATCAAGCAAAGGGCTGGTCATAGGGCAAGCCTACGACTGGTCTACGGAGCAGGTTCCTCGCGGTGCCCGGCGGAGTCCTCGCGGTGCGCGGCGGAGTCCTCGCGGTGCGCGGCGGAGTCCTCGCGGTGCGCGGCGGAGTCCTCGCGGTGCGCGGCGGCGTCCTTCCGGCAGCGGCCGAAGATCGCGAAGTGCTTCATGTCGGTCTCGAAGCCGAAGGTGGTGCGGAGCTTGGCGATGAACTCGTCGGCGACGTGCTGGTCGGCCTCGATGACGTCACCGCAGTCGCGGCACACCAGGTGGATGTGGTGGTGCCGGTCGGCGAGGTGGTAGGTCGGCGCACCGTGGCCCAGATGGGCGTGCGAGACCAGCTTGAGCTCCTCCAGGAGCTCCAGCGTCCGGTAGACGGTGGAGATGTTGACGCCGGAGGCGGTCTTGCGCACCTCAGCGAGGATCTCGTCCGGGGTGGCGTGCTCCAGCGTGTCGACGGCTTCCAGCACAAGCTGGCGCTGAGGGGTCAGCCGGTAGCCGCGCTGCCGCAGGTCACTCTTCCAGTCGGTGCTCGCCACCCGCCCAGTGTAAGGGCGGGGCGGGGATCGCGGAGGGCCCGCGATCCCCTTGGCCGGTCCCGGTCGCCGGGGATCAGCGGAAGAAGGCGATGCCGTCGTCCGGCATGTCCGGAAGGTTGCGCGCCATCTCCGCGACCTCCTCGGGGGTGACGACCTTCTTCAGCTGCGCGGACATGTAGGGGCGGAGCTCGACCTCGGGCGTGGCCTTCTCGCCGACCCACATGAGGTCGCTCTTCACGTAGCCGTAGAGGCGCTTGCCGCCGCTGTACGGGCCGGAGGCGGCGGTACGGGCGACCGCGTCGGTGATGATGTCGATCTGCGGCTTGCCCTCGGCGAGCTCGCCGTACCAGACCTCGACGACACCGGCGTCGCGGACCATGACGATCTCGATCTTGCGGTCCTTGTCGATGCGCCAGTAGCCGGACTCCGACTCCAGCGGGCGGACCTTGTTGCCCTCGGTGTCGAGCACCCAGGTGTGCGAGGTGAACTCCAGGAAGTCCCGGCCGTCGTGGCTGAAGACGACTTCCTGGCCGAAGTTGCACTTCTCCTCACCGGGGAAGTCGAAGACGCCCGCGCCCTCCCAGGTACCGAGGAGGAAGGCGAGGGGGACGAGGCCCGGGTTCAGGTCGGACGGGATCTGGATCATGGGTGGCTGCTCAGCTCAGGCGATCTGTGGGAGGGATGGGTGGACCGAGGGGTCAGCGCTGGCCCTGGTAGAGCTTCGCGACGGCCAGCACGGTGAAGGCGAGGACGCCGACGCAGACCAGGACCAGCAGGGAGGTGAAGACTGCCTCAAGCACGGGGTGCTCCTCGATGAGGGGTTCGGTTCGGGTGGCGCGGTGGGCCGGTCCACAAGCCTACTGGCCCGGGGACCGGCCCACTCTGTGAGGTAGGCCGTACGCCGTGTGGCGGTCAGCCCAGCAGCTGGTTCTGGAGGATCACCGTCTGGTGGAACGGGACGGCGGCGGGCTCGGCACCCTTGCGGGTCTGGAGGAGCACGGCCTGGATGTCGCCGGACTGGATGCAGCCGGCCCGCATGGCCTCCTCGCCGTACGGCTGCTTCTCCTGGAACACCTTGAGCGTCGTACGGCCGTCCCCGGCCGCCACCGCGTACCCCTTCCGCTTGCCCTCCCCGGCCTTGGTGACCGTCCACTGCTCGTCGCCGAGGAGGAGCGGCTTGCCGTCCGGGACGAGACCGTAGGTGGTGCAGCCGCGGAAGGTGTCCACGAACGAGGAGGACTGGAAGCGCAGCAGGTAGACGCGGGTACGGGTGCCGTCGGGCATGGTCCAGCCGCGGCCGGCGATCTGCCGCAGCCCCTCGTCCCGGAAGCCCTGCTTCAGCAGTTCGCGGTGGTCGGCGGCGTACTCGCGGAGGAAGGCGTCCTGGGAGACGGTGCCGTCCTTCTCCGTCTTCAGCGCCGGGTCGGGCGCCGATCCCGCGGGGGCGGGCAGCAGCAGCTGCTGGAGGGCCGCGTAGTGGATGCCGTCCAGGTTGTCCTTGGCGAACGGCAGCGGTGCGCCCTTCGGGAGCTCGGGACGGCGGATCTCCGGGTACGTCCAGCGGCCGTCGGCCTCGGTGCGCAGGCCGGGGAGGTCGGTCCGCTCGCGTTCGGTGATCCCGTACGCGACGGCGGTGCCGACGGCGGCGAACACGAGCACGGCCGCGGCCCAGCGGAGGCCTGCGGCGAGCAGACGGCGGCGGGGCCGCGGGCCGGCCGTGTACGGGCCTGCCGGCCCGGCGGCAGACGCGGGCTCGGACGCCGATGCGGGCTCGGGCTCGGGCGCGGGCACGGGCGCGGGCGCGGCCGCGGGCTCGGGAGTCGACTCGGCGGCGGAATCGGGCACGGGCGCAGCCGACGGCCCGACCGCCAGGTCGGCGACCGGTGCAACCGACGGCGCGGGGGCCTCGCCGGGGGCCGGCTCGGGCGTCGGCCCGGCGGCCGCGGGGTCGGCGGGTGGTGGCGTGGTCGGCTCGGTCACGCGGACTCCCCTGGGGACTTCAGGTGGTTCAGCTGGTCCTTGAAGAGCGGGACGGACCGCGCGGGATGCCAGTAGGTGCCCCCGAAGGCCCGGAGGTAGACCAGGTGCTCGCTCTCGACGGCCACGCACTCCACGACGTCGATCTTCGTGTCGTTCTCCGACGGCAGGCTGCTCACGGCGCACTTGGCCTCCGGCCAGCCCTCGACCGTCGGCGCCGTGCGGCCCTTCTCGCCGGTGGCTTCCAGCCGCTCCCTGACGATCTCGGCGAGCCGGGCGAGGGCCTTCGGGTCGGCCTGGGTGACATGGGTCTCGACGACCGATCCCAGCCCCTGCCCGTCGGTGTAGGTGCGGCTGGCGACGCCCTTGAGCTTGAGCTCGGCCAGCTGCCGGTCGCGTTCCTCCCGGCGGGTGGTGGACAGCCCCTTCCGCTTCTCCTTGAGCTGTTCGACCGCCTGGTCCCCCGTCTGGAAGAAGTCGTTGCCCTTGCCGTCGAGGTCGGGCCCGGGACGCCAGGCGGCGGTGAACGGGAGCAGCTTGGCGGCCAGCGGGTGCGGCGGCACCGCGTCCGGCGGTTCGGGCGTGTCGGAGCCCACCGCTTCGGGGCTGTCCGCCGGCGTCCAGTAGCGGGTGGGGCTCGTACGGTCGGCGTCGGCGACCGCGTCGGCCGCGACGACGCCCGTGCACACGAGCACGGCGACCGCGGCGGCGCCGCCGGAGAGCCGCACGATGGTCTTGTTGTTCACAGCCGCTCCAGCTGTCGACGGGCCAGGTCGATGACGGTGGTCCGGGAGGGCTTGCCGTCCCGGACGTAGGAGGAGAGGTCGAGGACGACGTCTCCGCGCCGGACGACCGCCCGCGCCTCACCGCCGGACTCGTAGACCCACACCCGGCCGATCTCGCCGGGGATCCCCGGCAGCTCCACGCCCTCGTTGCCGGCGTAGGTGTCGTCGGACATGTAGCCGGACTGCTCGCGCCGGAAGTCCTCGGCGCCCTCCCGGTCGGAGAACTGGAGCAGCCGGACCTCAACGGCCTTGTCGCCGCCGCTCCAGGTGCTCGTCGCGATCCGGCGGAGGCCGCCTTCCGTCAGCTCCCCGACCATGTGGGCCGGGTCCGCGAAGACGTCGGACGCGTACATGTCGACGGATTCCCAGCCGGACCACTTGTCCCCGGCGTCGGCCGGGGCCGGCAGGAGGGCCGCCTTCAGGTCGTCGCTGCCGATGCGCCCCCGGTTGGCGTTGATCGTTCCGGCGGTGGTCGAGTCCTCGGCCGCGGCCGGCTTCGGGGTGGCGAGGGTCTGCTGGGCCAGCGGGGGCAGCGGGGTCGGCTCGCGGTCGATCTGGACGGCGTACCCGGTGACCGTGCCCGCCACGACGCCGAGGACGGCTGCCGCCGCGATCAGGGCGGCCGTACGCGCGACCCGGCGGCGGGGCCGCGCCGGAGCCGCCTCGGCAGCCTGGGCCTCGGCAGCCCGAGCCTCGGCGTCGGCGTCGGCCTCGGCGGCGGCCTCCGGAATATCCGGTTCCGGCGGGTGTTCGAGGTCGACCGGGTGCTGCTGTTCCAAAGAATCCCCCCTGGGGCGGTGAGCCACGGGTGTCCTCACCCGTGCACACCCATGACCTCTGCCGGGGGGAGGCGGTTGTATCCGCCCGGGTCACGGTTCGGCATCCCCGCGGCGCCGCGGTTTCCCGTCCAGCTCGTCCCACCACTCGTCGGACTGCGGATCGCCCGAGGGGTCGTCCCACCAGCGGTCGTCCGGCCCGCGCCGGTTCGCGACGACCGCCGCGACCGGCGGGATGACCATCGCCACCACGCACAGGGCCACGGCCGCCTCCACCGACCACAGCCGCACGAAGGCCCAGGCGGAGACGAAGAGGAAGAGGCATCCGCCCATGAGCAGGAAGTACACGCGTCGGCGTCGGGCGTACATGTGTCCAGCGTAGAGCGGCAGGGAGGGGCAGGGGCTCAGAAGACGGCGCGAAGGGCCGCACCCCGGTCCAGTGGCGTCCAACCCCCTGGGGTGCGGCCCTCCGGCCGTTCTGTGTGCCGTCCGTCAGACGGCGCCGCCGGTCAGACGGCGATCGCGACGTCCGTCACGCCGCCGGCCTCGGCGACGACCACGGCGCGGTCCGCCTGGCCGCCCGGGACCAGCGCCCGGAGGGTCCAGCTGCCCGTCGCGGCGTAGAAGCGGAACTGGCCGGTGGCCGAGGTCGGGACCTCAGCGGTGAACTCACCGGTCGAGTCCAGCAGTCGGACGTAGCCGGTCACCGGCTCGCCGTTCTTGGTGACCTGGCCCTGGATGGCCGTCTCGCCCGGCTTGAGCGTCGAGAGGTCGGGTCCGCCGATCTGAGCTCCACACATGTTCTCTGTCCTGTCCTGGAGAGGTATTACGTCGGGTCGCGCTTGCCCGGTGATTACTTGTTGGCGCCGAGCTCGATCGGCACGCCGACGAGGGAGCCGTACTCGGTCCACGAGCCGTCGTAGTTCTTGACGTTCTCCTGGCCCAGCAGCTCGTGCAGCACGAACCAGGTCAGCGCGGAGCGCTCACCGATGCGGCAGTAGGCGATGGTGTCCTTCGAGAGGTCGACCTGCTCCTGCTCGTAGAGGGCGGTGAGCTCCTCGTCCGACTTGAAGGTGCCGTCGTCGTTGGCGTTCTTCGACCACGGGATGTTGCGGGCGCTCGGCACGTGGCCGGGGCGCTGCGACTGCTCCTGCGGGAGGTGGGCCGGGGCGAGCAGCTTGCCGCTGAACTCGTCGGGGGAACGGACGTCGACCAGGTTCTGGGCACCGATCGCGGCCACGACGTCGTCGCGGAAGGCGCGGATGGAGGTGTCCTGGGCCTGGGCCTTGTACTCGGTGGCCGCGCGCTGCGGGACGTCCGCGCCGTCGACCAGGTCGCGGGAGTCCAGCTCCCACTTCTTGCGGCCGCCGTCGAGGAGCTTGACGTCCTGGTGGCCGTAGAGCTTGAAGTACCAGTACGCGTAGGAGGCGAACCAGTTGTTGTTGCCGCCGTAGAGGACGACGGTGTCGTCGTTGGAGATGCCCTTGGCGGAGAGGAGCTTCTCGAAGCCCTCCTGGTCCACGAAGTCGCGGCGCACCGGGTCCTGGAGGTCCTGCTTCCAGTCGATCCGGACGGCGTTGCGGATGTGGTTCTTGTCGTAGGCGGACGTGTCCTCGTCCACCTCCACGATGACGACCTTCGGGTCGTCCAGGTGGGCCTCGACCCAGTCGGCGTCGACGAGGACGTCGCTGCGGCTCATGGTGTTCTCCTCCGGGGCAGTGTTCGGCGGGGCTGTGCAGTGTCCTGCGGGTACTGCGGGTGCTGCGTGTGGTGCGTGGCTCCGGGTGCGCTCGGGTGCTCCTGCGCGGGGAGGCGTAGGGAGGGGAGGCGGCGGCGGGCACGCGGGAAAGGGGCCGTCGTACGGCGTCGGGAGCGACGGTGTGCGTCGCGCTCGGTCAGCGACAGAGCATGGCGGCGACGCGACACAGGTCTACTGCCCGCCGCTTCGTGAGGTCCGCCTGCATTCGCTTCATGGGCATGGATCGTAGGGACGAACCGCCCGCACTGTCACCGGCGTGTCATATGTCGAGACAGGATTGTCCGCATGTCGGGATCGGAAGCGGGTCGCGGCAGGCGGGGGCGGGGTCCGGAGCGGGTCGCGGGGGCCGGGCTTCTACGGATCGGACCGGGGCGTCTCACTATGCGGCCACGATCGCCTGCGGCGGCCGAAACCGACCCCTCCCGCAGCCCTACCCGTCCCGGGCGGGCGCGACTCCGCCGAGGCGCGGGCGCGCCTCCGCCGAAGGTCTGGGCGCGGCTCCGCGAAAGGTGTGGGCGGCGCCTCCACCGAGGTGTGGGCAGGTGGCGACGCGGCACGCCTGCCCACACTGCGGCGCGGCCGCGCAGACGCAGGTCAGGAGGAGGTGAGGGAGACCCGGGAGCCGGTCAGGGTGAGGGCCAGGCCGTCCTTGTCCGAGGTCAGGGACGAGAGGGTCAGGCCGGCCGGGAGCCCCTCCAGCTCACGGTCGAAGTCGGTCTTCTCCCGGATCATCTCCTCGATCCCGGGAATCCCCTCCCCCGGCACCTCATCGGCACGCACCCGGACCGTGTCCCCGTCGACCAGGGTGATGGTGGAGATCACGCTACGCGTGATCGTCCGGCCCAGCAGGCTCACCCCCGCGGTCACCTTCACCTTGCCCGGCGACCCGCCGTAGGCGACCGTGGCCCCGCTCTTCGACGCCTTGGTCAGGTCCTCGTACGTCACGCGCGCCGTGCCGTCGGCACGGTTCGCGGTGCCGCCGGAGTAGTCGCCGGACAGCTTCACGTCGTGGAAGCGGGTGTCGAGCTGCGAGATGCGCATCCGGTGGCCGTCGGAGGTGGTGGTCTGCACGCCCTTGAGGCGGACCTCGACCCGGTCCAGCCGGTGGCTCATCGCCTGGGTCAGGAACGGGAAGCCGTCGATCTCCACCTCGGTGCCGTCGGCCCCGCCGTGGCCGGAGGAGCGGATCTTCTCGGCGATCCGGTCCTCCGCGTACCCCACGGCCAGCCGGTCGGCCGCCACGAACAGGCCGCCGAGCACCAGCCCGGCGATCACCAGGGCGCGCGCGACCCGCAGGCCACGCCCCGGCTTCCCCGCCCCGCTGCCGCCGACGCTTCCGACACCGCCGTCGGCACCGAACCCGTGGCCGGTCCCGGGTATCGGTCCCGGGGCAGCGCCCGTACCCGATCCCGACGCCGATCCCGAGCCCGATCCCGGAGCCTTTCCTGCCGGTGTCGCCGTGTCCATCCGTTCCCCCTCGTGATCATTTACGTACGGGTGGCTAGTTGACCACGCGCCCCATCAGGTACACCGCAGGGGCGGCAGCGGCCAGCGGCAGGGCAACCCCCGCAGTCATGTGGACGAACTTCGAGGGGTAGTCGTATGCAGCCACCCGCAAACCGATCAGCGCGCACACCCCGGCGGCCAGACCGACCAGGGCGCCGCCGGCACCGATCGAGGTCAGACCACCCACGGCCAGGCCCGCACCGGCCGCGGCGGCCAGCGAGACCCCGACCGACGGGGCGGGCGGCAGCGGCAGGGCGCGGGTGAACACGGTCACCGCGACCGCCGCCGCGCCGGTGGTCACCGCGGCGGAGTCCGCCGCCAGGAAGCCGGCGCAGACGATCGCCAGGGCGGCGGAGGCCACCGAAGCCATCAGGCCGTACATCCGCTCGTCCGGGTCGGCGTGGCTGCGCAGCTGAAGCACCAGCGTGAGCAGCACCCAGGCGCCCAGGGTGCCGATGACGGCACCGGGGCCGTGGGACCCGTCCACGGCGAGCACCGCGATGTCGGCGGCGACCGCGCCGGCGAAGGCGAGGGCGATGCCCTGCCGGGCGGGCCACATGCCGTTGAGCCGGAACCAGCCCGCGGCCGTGAGGCCCTGCAGCAGCACCAGCGGCACCACCAGCGCCAGGTCCCCGATCACGGCGGCGGCTGCGAGCAACACCCCGAGCACGGCGGTGAGCAGCGCGGACTGCGGTCCGGGGTCGATGATCGGCGACCGGCCCTCGGCACGCGCCTGGCTCGGGTCCCGGGTGGGGCGCGTGGTGCCGGCGAGGGTGGGCGTGGAGTAGGCCTCGGCGGCGGCCGGCTCGGCGACCGGATCGGCGGCGTGCCCGGCAACGGCCGCGGCGCCCGCTCCGGCTGCCATGCCGATTCCGCCCGTGCCAGTGCCGGCAGTGCTCGCGGCCGCTGCCGCTGCCGCTGCGCCCGGCTCGGCGACCGGATCGGGGGTGTCGTACGTCGGGTAGGGCGGCAGGTACGCCGTCTGGGCGGCTGCCTCGGCACCCATGGCCGCGCCCGCACCCGTGCCCTGGTCCGCGCCCGTGGCGGTGCCGGTGCCCGGGTACGGCGGGAGGTACGCCGTCTCCGCGGCGTCGCGGGCCGTGTGCCCGGTCTCCTGCAGGGGCCCGCCCTGCGGCTCTCCCCCTGGGCCTTGCGGCCCGGGAGGTGCCCCCAGGTACGGCGGCAGGTACGCGGTCTCCGCCGCGGCCGGGGTCGCGGCCTGCGGCGGCACGGCTGCGGGGTCGGCCTGCACCGGAGGCAGGTACGCGGTCTGGGCCGCGGCGGGATCGGCGGCCTGGGCGGCGGGCGCCGGATCCCGGAACCAGCCCTCCGGGGCCACGGGGGCCGCGGACTGCTGCGCCGGATCGGCCTGCTCCTCCCGGTAGGGCGGCAGGTAGGCGGTCTCCGCGGCGGCCGCACCCTGCGTCCCGCCCGGCACCGCGTAGGGGTCCTCGTAGGGCGCTCCGTACGGCGCCTGGCCCGGGGCGGGCGCCGTCCCCGCGCCCTGGTACGGGTCGGCGTACGCGGCCGGGTCGCCGCCGGGAGCCTGGGACTGCTGCGGCACCTGGGCCGGTGCGTCACCTGGCGCCGGGTCCCGGAACCAGCTCTCGGGGGCCACGGACTGCTGCGGGGCCTGCTGTGGCGGGGTCTCGCCCGGTCCGGCGGCCTGCGACCGGTACGGCTGGGCGGACCACGGGTCGGGCTGCGGTACCGGCCCGCCGACGGGCTGACCGGCGGGCTGACCGCCCGCCGGCTCGTCCCGGAACCAGCTGTCCGGGGCCGCCAGCGGCTGTGCCTGCTCGGGGGCCGGGGCCTGGCCCTGGCCGGGCAGGGCGCCCAGCGCCGGCTGGTACATGGTGTCCCAGGTCTGGCTCTGCCAGGTCTGGGTGGCGTACGGGTCCTGCGGCAGCGGGTGCTGTTCCTGCGGGTACTGCTGACCCTGCGGGTAGGGCTGCTCCTGCGGGTACTGCTGCTCCTGCGGCGGCTGGTGCCCCGGCTCCTGCGGCTGCTGCGGGTGCTGAGGGTGCCCCGGCTGCTGCGGGTGCTGAGGGTGCCCCGGCTGCTGCGGGTGGCCGTACTGCTCGGGGTGCTGCTGATCGGGACTGCTCATGGCGGGCCGGTCACCCGCCCGCGAACGGCGGGAGGACCTCGACGGTGCCGCCCTCGGTCAGCAGGACCTCGTCATGGCCGCGCTTGCCCACCTGGTGCCCGTCCACCAGGAACGAGCAGCGCCGCAGCACCTGGGACAGCTCCCCTGGGTGCGCGGCGCGCACGGCGTCGAGCGCCTCGGCCAGTGTCCGTGCCGCGTACGGCTCCTCCGCCGTCCCGGCCGCGGCCTTCGCCGCCGCCCAGTAGCGGATGGTTCCCGCTGCCACTGCGACTCCTCTCGTCGGCCCCGTGCCGTCGGCTCCATGATGACGCCTCGCGCCGTCGGCCAGGCTGTGCCTCCACGCGCCCCCCGTGCGCCGACGCGCTCCGGCACTCCCGGGCGGGGGGCCGCCGAACCGGTGAAACCGGTCGCGAGCAGCGCCGGAAGCCCCCGGCGGGGCCCCTCGGGGTGGTGCGGACCACAGAACTGGTGGCCCCAACGCCCTCGGCCGGAGAAGGCCCGGCGGGCTATTCTGGGCAGGAAGAGGATCCGGGCAACGTAGCCCCCCGGGTCCTTTTGTGCTTTCTGCACGTTGAACACAGTGCGAACAGTGGAATCCATGCGGGCCTCAGGGCGCGGGGACCGCAGCCGTACAGAGCAAGAGCAAGAGCACGTCCTCGACGGGACCGAGGAGGAACCGACGTGATGGGCCAGCCATTCCTGCACGAACGTGCGATCACCCGGGCGAGGGGGTCGGCGCGATGAGCTCCCTTCTGCTGCTGACGAACGCACTG
This sequence comes from Streptomyces sp. NPDC048603, assembly GCF_043199475.1. Taxonomy (NCBI): domain Bacteria; kingdom Bacillati; phylum Actinomycetota; class Actinomycetes; order Kitasatosporales; family Streptomycetaceae; genus Streptomyces; species Streptomyces sp. NPDC048603. The sequence goes on from NZ_JBICVY010000004.1 coordinate 585,935, forward strand.
CAGCCGTCCACCGAGGTGCTGCCCGCCCTCGGCCTGCTGCTGCACAGCGTCCGGGTGGCGCCCGCCGAGGGGCCGGCCCTGGTCGACACCCCGGGCGCCGACGTGATCCTCATCGACGGCCGGCGTGACCTGCCGCAGGTCCGCTCCCTCTGCCAGCTCCTCCGCTCCACCGGCCCCGGGTGCCCGCTGATCCTGGTCGTGACCGAGGGCGGCCTGGCGGCCGTCACCGCCGACTGGGGCATCGACGACGTGCTCCTCGACACCGCGGGCCCCGCCGAGGTGGAGGCGCGGCTGCGGCTGGCCACGGGCCGGCAGCAGCTCGGCTCGGACGACTCCCCGATGGAGATCCGCAACGGCGACCTGTCGGTCGACGAGGCCACGTACTCGGCGAAGCTGAAGGGCCGGGTGCTGGACCTGACCTTCAAGGAGTTCGAGCTGCTGAAGTACCTCGCGCAGCACCCCGGCCGGGTGTTCACGCGGGCCCAGCTGCTGCAGGAGGTCTGGGGCTACGACTACTTCGGCGGCACCCGGACGGTGGACGTCCACGTACGGCGGCTGCGCGCGAAGCTCGGCCCCGAGCACGAGTCCCTGATCGGCACCGTGCGGAACGTCGGCTACCGTTTCGTCTCGTCGCCCGAGAAGGTCGAACGCGCGGCCGAGGAAGCGCGGAAGTCCGCCTCGGCGAAGGCTTCGAGCGCCGTCCCCCGGATGGCGGACGACGATCTGGACGCCCCGGTGGGGGTCCAGTCCGCAGGACGGCCTGCCCAGAGGTAGGTCACCCCGCGTAGACTTCGCGCGTGGCCAAGGTGACGCGGGATGACGTAGCACGACTGGCGGGTACTTCGACCGCCGTCGTTTCGTACGTCATCAACAACGGACCCAGGCCGGTCGCCCCGGCCACGCGCGAGCGTGTCCTCGCTGCGATCAAGGAACTGGGGTACCGGCCGGACCGGGTAGCCCAGGCGATGGCCTCGCGGCGCACCGACCTCATAGGCATGATCGTCCCGGACGCCCGGCAGCCCTTCTTCGCGGAGATGGCGCACGCGGTCGAGCAGGCCGCCGCCGAGCGCGGAAAGATGGTGCTGGTCGGCAACTCCGACTACCGGACCGAGCGCGAGGTCCACTACCTGCGGGCCTTCCTCGGGATGAGGGTCTCCGGCCTGATCCTGGTCAGCCAGGGCATGAGCGAGCAGGCCGCCAGCGAGATCGAGGCGTGGGACGCGCGGGTCGTGCTGCTGCACGAGCGCCCCGAGGCGATCGACGACGTCGCGGTCGTCACCGACGACATCGGGGGCGCCCAGCTCGCCACGCGCCACCTGCTGGAACACGGGCACGAGTACGTGGCCTGCATAGGCGGCATCGAGAACACTCCCTCGGTCGGCGACCCGGTCGCCGACCACGTCGAGGGCTGGCGGCGGGCCATGGTGGAGTCCGGGCGGTCGGTCGAGGGCCGGCTGATCGAGGCCCCGTACAACCGGTACGACGCCTACCGGGTCGCCCTGGAGGTGCTGGCCCGGCCCGACCGCCCGACGGCGATCTTCTGCGCCACGGACGACCAGGCGATCGGCGTGCTGCGGGCCGCGCGCGAGCTGCGGATCGACGTGCCGGGCGAACTCGCGGTGGCCGGCTTCGACGACGTGAAGGAGGCGGCGCTCACCGATCCGCCGCTGACCACGATCGCCTCGGACCGGCCGGCGATGGCCCGGGCGGCGGTGGACCTGGTGCTGGACGACGCCCTCCGGGTGGCCGGCTCCCGCCGCGAGCGCCTGAAGCAGTTCCCTTCGGCCCTGGTCATCCGCCGCAGCTGCGGCTGCGCATAGCCCCTGCGGGCTCCGCGTTGCCCCTGCGGGCTCCGCCCTCGGGGCCCGCAACGGGCAAGTCCGCCCAGACGTGGGCACACGCTCCGCCCCCGGTGCGGGCAGGCGCTCGGCGCCCGGTGTGGGCAGGCGCTCCGCCCCCGGTGCGGGCACACGCTCGGCCCCCGGTGTGGGCAGGCGCTCCGCCCCCGGTGCGGGCAGGCGTTCCGCAGGGCGGAACGGGTGGGCACACCGGAACGCCCAGCTCAGCGGCCGTACCCCCGCCCCGCCGAAGCCCCGCTCCCTGCCCGGCCCAGCCCGAGCACCGCTCCCCTGCTCAGCCGAGCGCACGCTGCCCCGCTTTGCCCCGGCGGACCCATCGGACCCGGCGGACCGGTCGGCCGGGGGCCGGGGGCTCCGGCTGGGGGTGTCCGGGACGGCATGATTTACGGCGCGCTGAGCCGGGTCCGGCTGCCGAGCGGGGGGCGCGCCACAAATCACGCTTGAGTGTCCCGGACACCCCCAGCCTCCACCCCCGTCCCCCTCCGCTCGTGCTCCGCCTCGGACCGTCCGGGGTCCGGTTCGGAAGGCCCGTACAGACGGGTCAGCTCTGACGCGAGGCGGGCCAGGTGGGCACGGGCCGACTGTGGAGCCAGGACTTCGACCCGGGAGCCCAGGCCGGCGAGCTGCGCGGCCACCACCTCCGGCGACGGGCCGTCCAGCTCGGCGGACAGGCCTTCCGGGCCGGTCCCCAGGACCCGCAGGCGGTTGCCGAAGAGGCGCCGCAGCAGGCCCTCCGCGTCAGGGTCCGCGCGTATGCGGATCGTGGCCGCGGCCAGCCGCTCCTCCATCCGGCCCGCCAGCTCCCGCCAGGCCGCGGTGAGGTCGAAGCCGTCGGGGCGGTCCACCGGTTCCCCGGTCGGCTCCGCCGAGGCGACCCGGTCCAGCCGGTACATGCGCAGGTCCGGACCGTTGGAGTCCTTCGCCACCAGGTAGCGGGCGCCCGCCTTGGTGACCAGGCCCAGCGGGTGCACCGTACGGACCCGGACCGGCCGGCCGGGGCTCGCGTAACCGAGCCGGACCCGCACGCCGTCCACCACCGCACGCTCCAGCGCCTCCGCCGCGGCCGGAGCGGGTCCGGCCGCCGGGACCGCGTCGGCTCCCGACCAGTCCGTGCTGTCGCCCGCCCGGGCCCGGGACGCCGCCTCCGCGCCCGACCGCAGCGGCGCCGGCAGCGCCCGGACCAGCTTGCGCAATGCCGTACGCAGCTCGGGCGAGTCCGACCAGGGGCCGGTGACCAGGAACAACGCCCGGATCTCGGGTTCGGTCAGGCCGGTCAGGTCGGTGCGGGCGCCCCCGACGAGGGCCCAGCCGCCGCCCCGCCCCCGGGTCGCGTAGACCGGCACGCCCGCCGCGGCCAGGGCCTCCAGGTCGCGGCGGGCGGTCCGCTCGGAGACCTCCAGCTCCGCCGCCACCTCGGCCACCGTCACGCGTCCGCGCGTCTGCAGGAACAACAGGGCCGCCATCAGCCGATCCGCTCGCATGCGAACGATCCTCCCGGAAAAGTGGCCAGAAGATGGCCAGTTCACCGTCGAGTGTTGATCACGTCAGACCGACCGAGTCGAACGGAGACAGTCATGATCGTGATCACCGGTGCCACCGGGAACGTCGGACGCCCGCTGGTCGAGGCGCTCGCCGCCGGCGGCGAGGAGGTGGTCGGCGTGTCCCGGCACGCCGCCGACGACGTACGCCACCGGGCCGCCGACCTCGCCTCGCCCGACAGCCTGCGGCCGGTGCTGCAGGGCGCCGACGCCCTCTACCTGCTGATCGCCGGCGGCGGTGAGGGACTCGACCCGCAGGCCCTCCTCGACACCGCCGGGGCCGCCGGCGTACGGCACGTCGTCCTGCAGTCCTCCCAGGTCACCGGCACCCGGCCGGGCGCGCCCTCGCACGCCCATCTGCGGGCCTTCGAGGCCGCCGTACGGGGGTCCGGGCTCGACTGGACCGTGCTGCGCCCCGGAGGCTTCGCGTCCAACGCCCACGCGTGGGCGGAGCCGGTACGGACGGGGCGTACGGTCGCCGCACCGTTCGGCGACACCGGCCTCCCGGTCGTCGACCCGCAGGACATCGCCGAGGTCGCGGCCGCCGTACTGCGCGACCGGGCACGCCATGCCGGCCGTACGTACGAACTCACCGGCCCGGAAACGATCACCCCGCGGGAGCAGGCCCGGGCCATCGGCGCGGCGATCGGCGAGGAGGTGCGCTTCACCGAGCTGAGCCGGGAGCAGGCCCGGGAGCACCTGCTGGCGTTCATGCCGGCGCCGGTGGCCGACGGCACGCTCGACGTCCTGGGCGAGCCCTCGGCGGCGGAACGGCGGGTGAGCGCCGACGTCGAGCGGGTGCTGGGGCGTCCGGCCCGGCCGTTCGCCCTGTGGGCGGCACACAACGCGGCCGCGTTCCGCTGAGCAGCGCACTCATACGGGGCCACAACCTTCTGTCGGGCTTCTCAGCCCGCACTCAGGAACCTCTCATGAACGGCGGACAGAGTCGTCACCATGACCGAGAGCCACCGCCGCGAAGGCGAGTATCCGCAGGAGAACAGCCCGTCCCAGGCCGCGCCGTTCGGCGGCAGGTACTTCGCCGACGCGGCGGAGGCACAGGCCGGGGCGTACCCGCCCCCGCCCGCCCACGATCCGTACCAGCCGCCGCCGGCCGCGCCCGGCTGGTACGAGGCGCACCGGCCTCCGGCCGCTCCCTTCCCTCCGGTCATCCCGGGCGAGACCGTCCCGGCCGCCCCGCACACCGCGGCTCCCGCCCAGGCGGGCCACGCCGCCCGCGCCAAGCGGCCGGTCGCGCTGCTCGTCGCGGTCGCGCTGGCCGCGGCGGTGGTGGGCGGCGGCACCGCCACCGCCGTACAGCACCTGCTGGGCGGCTCGCCCGGCTCGGGCGGGGTCTTCTCCGGCAGCCCGATCGCCCAGTCCTCGGTGGGCACGGTCGCGGGGGTCGCGGAGGCGGTCAGCCCGTCGGTCGTACGGATCGACACCCGCAGCGGCGGCGGGCAGGGCACCGGCTCCGGCGTGGTGATCACGGAGGACGGCGAGATCGTCACCAACAACCACGTGATCAGCGGCGCGAGCGAGATCCAGGTCACGATGAGCGACGGGAAGAAGTACCCGGCGAAGATCGTCGGCACCGACCCCGACAAGGACCTCGCGCTGATCAAGCTGCAGGGCGCCAAGGGGCTCCGGCCGGCGAAGCTCGGCAACTCGGACGGCCTGAAGGTCGGCGAGCAGGTCGTCGCGATCGGCTCCCCGGACCGGCTCACCGGCACCGTGACCAGCGGGATCGTCTCGGCGCTCAACCGCGAGGTGAACGTGCCGAAGTCGGAGACCCCGCAGCAGCGGCAGCGGCCGCGGGGCGATGACGGCTGGCCGTTCTCCTTCGACGGTCAGCAGTTCAACGGCGACACGGGGGCGAACACGACCTCGTACAAGGCGATCCAGACGGACGCGTCCCTCAACCCCGGCAACTCGGGCGGCGCGCTGGTCAACATGAACGGGGAGATCGTGGGCATGCCGTCGGCGATCTACTCGCCGGCGAGCGACAGCTCCAAGGCCGGCAGCGTGGGCCTCGGCTTCGCCATCCCGGTCAACACGATCAAGGCCGACCTCGCATCCCTCCGCAAGGGCACCAACGAAACCTCCGACAACTCGGATTCCGACACCGACGCCTTCGGCACCACCTTCTGAACCCCGCCCCGGTGTGGGCAGGCCTTCCGCCCCGGTGTGGGCAGGCGCTCCGCCCGCGGTGTGGGCAGGCGTTCCGCAGGGCGGAACGGGTGGGCACACCGGAACACCCCGCTCAGCGGCCACACCCCCGCCCCACCGGAGCCCGCTCCCACGGGCGGGGCCCTGCCGAGGAGCGCTGCTCCGCCGTAGCCCCGCAGGGTGCCCGGAGCCCAGCTCCGCTCAGCGCCCCGGGCAGGGCCGGGGCGAAGCCCCGCCGAGGGGGGCGGCCGCACCCGACCGGCCGAGCCACGCCGCAGCTCATGGCACGCTGGATGGCGGCGGCACCGACCGGCCGCAGCCGCACGAAGACCGATCCGCACCCCAGGGGGGCCCAGTCATGACCGCCGCAGGCGACCGCGTCCTCATCGTCGACGACGAGCCCGCCGTCCGCGAGGCCCTCCGCCGCAGCCTCGCCTTCGAGGGCTACGGCACCGAGACCGCCGTCGACGGCCTCGACGCCCTCGACAAGGTCGCCGCGTACGAGCCGGGCCTGATCGTGCTCGACATCCAGATGCCCCGCATGGACGGCCTGACCGCGGCCCGCCGCCTGCGCGCGGCCGGCTCCCTCACCCCGATCCTGATGCTCACCGCCCGCGACACCGTCGGCGACCGCGTCACCGGCCTCGACGCCGGTGCCGACGACTACCTGGTCAAGCCCTTCGAGCTGGACGAGCTGTTCGCCCGGGTCCGCGCCCTGCTGCGCCGCAGCGCCTACGCCGCCGCGATCGCCGGACCGGACCGCGCCCCCGAGGACGTACTCACCTTCGGCGACCTCCGGATGGACCTGACCACCCGCGAGGTCACCCGGGCCGGCCGCCCGGTGGAGCTGACCCGCACCGAGTTCACCCTGCTGGAGATGTTCCTCGCGCACCCGCGCCAGGTCCTCACCCGCGAGCAGATCCTCAAGACCGTCTGGGGCTTCGACTTCGAGCCCAGTTCCAACTCCCTCGACGTGTACGTGATGTACCTGCGCCGGAAGACCGAGGCCGCCGGGGAGCCCCGCCTGGTGCACACCGTGCGCGGCGTCGGCTACGTCCTGCGCGCGGGCGAGAACGGCGGGCCCGAGTGACCTCGGCTCACCCGTCGGCGAGCCCCTCGGCGAGCCCGTCGGCGAGGCAGTCGGCAAGGCAGTCGGCGAGCCCCGTCGCCCGGTTCCGCGCCCTTCCGCTCCGCTCCCGGCTCGCCCTGCTGGTGGCCGTGGCCGTGGCCGCAGCCGTCGCAGCGGTGGCCGCCGTCTGCTGGTTCATGGTCCGGGCCCAGCTGCGCGACCAGCTCGACACCTCACTCCAGGAGACCAACCCCAACTCCCAGGTGGTCCGCGCGCTGCGCGACGGCTGCGCCACCCCGCGGGCGCAGCCCCGGCCTCAGCCCAACCAGCAGCTCGCCGGGAGCCTGAACGCGACGGTGCAGATCGTCACCGCCGACGGCGACCACTGCTGGGTGGCCGGCCTGACCACCCTCCCGGTCAGCACCGCCGACCGGGTGGTCGCGGCCGGCGGGGCGGCCGTCCTGCACGACGCGACGACGAGTGACGGCACCGCGATGCGCGTGTACACGATCCCGTCGGGCACCAATCCGCACTTCGCGATCTCCATCGCCAAGCCGCTGGCCGACATAGACCGGCCGCTCTCCACCCTGGCCTGGGTGCTGCTGCTGGTCGGCGGGATCGGCGTGGTCGGGGCGGGGGCGGCCGGCCTGGTCGTCGCGCGGGCCGGGCTGGCCCCGGTGGACCGGCTGGCCGAGGCCGTCGAGCACATCGCCCGGACCGAGGACCTGACCGTCCGCATCCCCGACGAGGGCGAGGACGAGATCGCCCGGCTGTCGCGCTCCTTCAACTCGATGACCGCCGCCCTCGCCTCGTCCAGGGACCGGCAGGCGCAGCTCATCGCGGACGCCGGGCACGAGCTGCGCACCCCGCTGACCTCGCTCCGGACGAACATCGAGCTGCTGGTGCGGAGCGAGCGGACCGGCCGGGCCATTCCGGCCGAGGACCGCAGGGAGCTGCTGGATTCGGTCAAGGCACAGATGACCGAGCTGGCCTCGCTGATCGGTGATCTGCAGGAGCTGTCCCGGCCGGACGCGGCCATGCCCGGCCCGCTGCAGGTGGTGCCGCTGCACGAGATCGCCGGGACGGCGCTGTCCCGGGCCCGGCTGCGCGGCCCGGAGCTGTCCTTCGGCTCCGACATCCGGCCCTGGTACGTACGCGGCGAGGCGGCGGCGCTGGAGCGGGCCGTGATGAACGTGCTGGACAACGCGGTGAAGTTCAGCCCGTCGGGCGGCTCCGTCGAGGTGGCGCTGCGGGCCGGCGAGCTGACCGTACGGGACCACGGGCCGGGCGTGCCCGCCGAAGAACTTCCGCACGTGTTCGACCGGTTCTGGCGGTCGCCGTCGGCCCGCGCGCTGCCCGGCAGCGGCCTGGGCCTGTCGATCGTCGCCCGTACGGTGCAGCGGGCGGGCGGTACGGCGGAACTGCGGGCCCCGGCCGACGGCGGCCCGGGCACGGAGGCCGTGCTCCGGGTGCCGGGCGCGCCGACGCCGCCGCCGGGGACCCCGTCAGTTGTGGGCGATCAGTGACTCGATGAAGCCGCCGCGGGTGTTGGGGAAGTCCATGGGAACGACCCCGAGGCCCGTACGGCCGGCCATCTCGGCGCCCGTGACGAAGGAGTGGATCTGCGGGTTGAGGCGGTCGGCGTTCCACCGCGGGGGCATGTAGGCGGCCGTGGAGACGTGGTTGACGAACAGCTTGCCCGGCTGGGAAACGGCCTTGCGGAAGTGGTCCTCGATCTTGCCGCGCTTGGCGAAGGGCTCCGCGTTCCAGTCGTCCTGGATGTCGAAGTGGGTGGTGTCGCCGTAGCGGATGCCGGGCAGGCCGCCGTTGTCGGCGAGCAGGACCACCCTGCCGCGGGCCTGCCCGAGGGCCGGCAGCACGGAGTCGATGCGGAACAGCGGGCGCCAGCCGCGGTTGTCCAGGTAGTCGTCGAAGACCGCGCGGAAGGTGGCGTCGCTCTCGCCCGAGTACTCCTGCTTGACCCGCATGAGGACGGTCTCGGAGGGGTGTGCGGCGAGGAAGTTCCGGCAGGCGACGAGCACGTCGCCGAACATGAGGTTCTGGTAGAAGGACGCGTGGTGGATCGCGAAGGATCCGCCGGTGACCCGGCAGCGCACGTCCAGGAAGCGGATCCCGGCGTCCAGCTGCTGCGCGACCGTGATGTTCTGGCAGGCGACGTAGAGCCCGCCGTAGCGGGCGCCGGAGTCGTGCGTACCGGGAATGGTCATCCGCTGGAGGGCGGTGGAGTCGGCCAGCCCGGCCATCCAGTCCTGGGTGCCGAGGGTCCTCGCTGCGGTGGGGGCGGCCGCCGCGACCCCGAGCCCCGCGGCGGCTCCCGCCGCCGTCGCGCCGACCAGAAACGTGCGCCTGTCCAGTGCCATGCCCCTGCCCGCCCCTTCGCCGGCTGCCACGCGTCGCAGCGCACGGCAGCGCGTCGCACGGCGTGGCGGCGCGCGCCGGCACGTCGTGGCACGCACGTCGCGCCGCGTCGCATCACGTCAGCCGGAGTATGACGTGTACAGGTCAGATCTGACCACCCATCGGCAGTCACTTGTCCGGCGCCTCCAGCAGGTCGGCCAGGGCGCGCAGTCCGGCCACGATGTCCCGCCCGTCCGGGGCCTCGCCGGGATCGGTCAGCCACTGGGTCATGACCCCGGTCATGACCGCCATCTGCACCGACGCCAGGCCCCGCAGATCCCCCTCGGCCACCTCCGCCTCCGGCACTTTCCGCAGCTGCGCGGCGATCTGCCGACGGCTGGCCCGCTGCCCGGCCGCGAGGATCGCCAGCAGCTCCGGCGAGGTCTGCGCGTGGACGAACGCCTCCACCGAAGCCGTCCACAGCCACCGCTGCTCCGAGAAGGAGCGGACCTTCCGGGTCCAGACGTCGACGTACCGCTCCTCGGCCGTCTCCCCGGCACCGGACAGGCTGCCGATCTCGGCACCCCACTCGTCGAGCGCGGCGAACAGGGCCTGGTTCAGCAGCACCTCGCGGGACCCGAAGTGGTAGCCGATGGCCGCACTGCTCACTCCGGCCGCGGCGGCGATGTCGCGGACGGTGGTGCGCAGATAGCCCTTCTCCTCCAGGCAGCGGCGCGCGCCGGAGAGGAGGTCCTCACGATTTCCCATGTCCCGGATCGTATGCCGAAGCCCGACAGGAGTATACGCTCGTATAGATCGAATGAGCTATACGAAAGTCTTGCGCAAGCGAGCAAATTCGCCTTACGGTGATCACGACCGCCCCGGCCGGGACGCAAGGCCCGCCGGGACAACGAGGGGAGACCACCATGACCAGCACCGATTCGTCCGTCGCCGACGCCGCCATCGCCGCAGCCATGGACGAGGCCCTCCGCCACTCGTTCACCATCGGCGACCGGACCCTGTCCTACCTGGACTTCGGCGGGCCCGGGCGCCCGCTGCTCGCCGTCCACGGGGGCCTCTCCGAGGCCCTGATCTGGGCCGACCTGGCGGCCCGGCTCGGCAGCGAGTGGCGGGTCATCGCCCCCGACCAGCGCGGCCACGGCGAGTCCGACCGCGCCGCCTCGTACGACCGTGCGGACTACGTCTCCGACCTGGTGGCCCTGCTCGGGCACCTCGGCCTGGGCCCGCTCCCGGTGGTCGGCCACTCCCTGGGCGGCCTCAACGCCGTGTACCTGGCAGCCGAGCACCCCGGACTGGTGAGCGCGCTGGTGAACGTCGACGCCGGCGTGGTGTTCCCGCACGACGTGCCCAACCCGTACGCCTTCGTCGGCGCGTTCCCCTACACCGCGCCCACCCGCGAGGAGCTCATCGCCGCCTGCGGCCCGCTGGGGCCCGTGGTCGCCCCGGCGCTCCGCCCGCTGCCCGGGGGAGCCGGCTGGCGGCTGCCGTTCCACCCGCAGGACACCGTGACCACGGTGGAGGCCGCACGCGGCGACAGCCTCCCGGTCTGGCTCGCGAGCACCTGCCCGGCCCTGCTCGTGCACGGCCGCAAGAGCGAGGTGCTTCCTCAGGAGCTCGCCGACGCGATGGTGGCTGCGCGCCCCCACACCTCGTACGCCGGCCTGGACACCGGCCACGTCGTGCCGGTCGAGGACCCGGCGGGCCTGGCCTCGGCGGTGTCGGACTTCCTCGGCCGCCTCTGAGGGGCCGCGGGCCGGAGCGGACGGGGGACGGTCCGGTCCGCGGGCATGCAGGAGGGGGCGGCAGGCCGTCGAAACGGCCCACCGCCCCCTCCAGGGAACCGGTACTACTTGATGACGGTGATCCGGTCGGCCGCCGGCGGCGCGATCGGGGTCGTCGGCGAGGAGTGCTTGCCCAGGTAGGCGTTGAAGACGTCCAGGTCGGACACGCCCACCAGCTTGTTCTTGTGCTCCTTCAGGACGGTGAAGCCGTCACCGCCACCCGCGAGGAACTCGTTCATCGCGACGCGGTAGGTCTTCGCCGGGTCGATCGCCTGGCCGTTCAGCCTGACCGAGTCCACGACGATGCGGTCGGCACCGGTCTTGGTCAGGTCGAGGGTGTAGGTGAAGCCCTTCGAAACCTGCAGGATCTTCGGGTTCGGGCCGTTCACCGGACCGGTCACCTGCTGCTGCAGCGCCGTGATCAGCTGGGCACCGGTCAGGTCCACCACGTTCATCATGTTGGTGAACGGCTGCACCGTGAAGGCCTCGCCGTAGGTCACCACGCCGTCGCCCTCGTCCCCGGCCGCCTTGTAGGCCAGGTCCGCGCGGATGCCGCCCGGGTTCATGATGGCGAGCTGCGCGCCGCCCTTGTCGGCCGGGGCCAGCGCCTCGAGCTGCGCGTCGGCGATCAGGTCACCGAGCGGCTTCTCGTGCGCCGAGGAACCGCGGCCCTGGATGTCGGCCGAGATGTGGCCCTGCGGGCGGTTGGCGATCGGCGCGGCCAGCGCGTTCCAGCGCGCGATCAGGTCGGTCATGTCCGCGGCCTTGGGCTGGTTGCGGTGCACCACGTGGTTGGCCGCGGCCGGCGACTTCACGGCGGTCCGGACGATGTCCTTGGTCGCGCGGTCGTAGGTCAGCGTGGTCTCGGTGAACAGCCGGCCGAGGGAGGCCGCCGAGGTCACGGTCCGCGGGTTGCCGGCCGGGTCCGGGATGTTGCAGGCGTAGGCCTGGTGCGTGTGACCGGTCACGAGGGCGTCGACCTTCGGGTCGACGTTCTTCGCGATGTCGACGATGGCACCGGAGATTCCGGCACCGGCGCCCGGCACGTTGCAGTCGTAGTTGTAGGCGCCGGAGGCGGGCAGGCCGCCCTCGTGGATGAGCGCGACGATCGACTTCACGCCCTGCTTGTTCAGCTCGGCGGCGTACTTGTTGATCGTCTCGACCTCGTCGCCGAACTTCAGGCCCTTGACGCCCTCGGCGGTGACGACGTCCGGAGTGCCCTCCAGGGTCACGCCGATGAAGCCGATCTTGACGCCGTCCTTCTTCCACACGAAGGTGGGCGAGAGCATCGGACGCTTGGTCTTCTCGTCCGTCACGTTGGCGGCGAGGTACGGGAAGTCGGCGCCCTCGAAGGTCTTGCCGTACTCGAAGCAGCCCTCGGTGGGGTGGCAGCCGCCGTACTGCATGCGGCGCAGCTCGGTGCGGCCCTCGTCGAACTCGTGGTTGCCGACGCTGGTGACGTCGAGCCCCATCTTGTTCATGGCCTCGATGGCCGGCTCGTCGTGGAACAGACCGGACAGCATCGGGCTGCCGCCGATCATGTCACCGGCGGCGGCGGTGATGCTGTACGGCTTGTCCTTGCGCGCCTCGCGCAGGCTGGTGGCCAGGTACTCGACGCCACCGGCGGGTATCGCCTTGGTGGTTCCGTCGGCCTGGAGCTCGGTCACGGTGCCGGAGGAGCCCTGAGGCGGCTCCAGGGTGCCGTGGAGGTCGTTGAAGGACAGCAGCTGCACGTCGACGGTGCGGTCGCTGGTGCCCTGACCGCCACCACTGGCGGCGCCGGCCGGCAGGGCGGCGGCGACCAGCGCGCCGGCACCCGCCGTGGCGGCGAGAGCGGCGAGGGTCAACCGGCGGGCTCGGCGGTGCCGTTGTGGTGTCGCTGACATCAGTTCCCCTTTGCGGACAGCGAACGGTATGGAGGTGCCCGAAGACTATGGTCAACGCGCGTAGCGCGACAGGGGGTAGCGGGTTGCGAGGTGGTTACGCGTGAGTAGATCGATCCTCACGTCCACCTCATTCCAGGCCAATTCGGCGCATTCTTTTCGGCCTGGGGTGGGTTGGGCGGGGTGCGGGGGGGGTGCGGGGGGTGCGGGGGGGGTGCGGGGGGTGCGGGGGAGTGAGGCGCGATGGGGCGGGATGGGGCGGGGGCCCGGCCGGCCAACCCGATCCGGCCCACCCGATGACGAGCGACCCTCGCCGGTGACGGCACCCGGGCACGAGGTCACGGCCGTAGGCTCGTCGCATGACTGACGCAGCAGCGGCCGTTGAGCCGGGACGGCAGATTCTGACGTGCGAGGAACTGACGGAGGAGCAGGTCGAAGCGGTACTCGGCCTGCTGGAGGAGGCGGCCCGGACGGACGGCACGTCCGCAGTCTCGGAACAGGGCCGGCTCCAGCTCCGCGGCGGCCCGCGCCCCGGCATCAAGCACCTCCTGTTGACCGAGAGCGGGCGCCTGGCCGGTTACGCCCAACTCGAGGACACCGACCCGGTGGAGGCGCCCGCGGCGGAACTCGTCGTGCACCCCGCGCTGCGCGGCCGCGGCCACGGCCGGGCCCTCGGCTCGGCCCTGCTGGCCGAGACCGGCAAGCGGATCCGGGTGTGGGCACACGGCGGCAAGTCCGCCGCCCGCCACCTCGCCCAGGTGCTCGGACTCACCCTCTTCCGCGAACTCCGCCAACTGCGCCGCCCGCTCGGCCCGGACGCGCCGGAGCTCCCCTCCCCCGCGCTGCCGGAGGGTGTGACGATCCGCACCTTCGTCCCGGGCTCGGACGACGAGGCCTGGCTCGCGGCCAACGCGGCGGCCTTCGCCCACCACCCGGAGCAGGGCTCCCTGACCCAGCGCGACCTGGACGACCGCATGGCCCAGCCGTGGTTCGACCCGAAGGGGTTCTTCCTGGCGGAGCGCGAGGGCGCCCTGGTCGGCTTCCACTGGACGAAGATCCACGAGGCGGAGCAGCTGGGCGAGGTGTACGTGCTCGGCGTCCTCCCCAGCGCCCAGGGCGGCGGCCTCGGCAAGGCCCTGACCGCCGTCGGCCTCCGCCACCTCGCCGCCGCGGGCCTCCCGACGGCGATGCTCTACGTGGACGCGGACAACCCTGCGGCCCTGGCGGTCTACGAGGGACTGGGCTTCTCCACGCACGAGGTCGACCTGATGTACCGGACGGAGAGCTGACGGGTTCTGGGTGGTGGGTGGCGGGTGGTGGGTGGCGGGTGGCGGGTGCCGGACTGGAGCGCCCCATCAGGGGCGCGGGGAACTGCGCGACCAGCCACCGCCGACCCGCAGGCCGACACACGGGGGCAGCGCCCCAAACGGGGCGGGGCACAGCCCCGGCGGGGTCCGGGGCGGAGCCCCGGTTTCGGGATGGGGGTCCCCCCGGACGGAGTCTGGGGGAGGGCGGGGTGGGGAAACGCCCCGCTGGGCTCGCAGCCCACTTCGGCTGGGCGGGAGCGAGGCGCCCGGGGGCTGCCCGTCAGTCCCAGTGTCATTCCGTGCCGGCCGCCGGCCTCAAGGGCGCTCCCTTCGGTCGCGTCGCCTCCGGCGATGGCCCTTCGGGCCACCCTTGACCCCGACGTCCGTCCCGGAACGACAAGGACTGTCGGGCGGCCCCCGGGGGAATGGCATGGAGGGACCCAAGGGCCAGTCGTCACCGGCTTCGGCGGGCACGAGCAGCGGCTGCCGCTCGGCCAGCCGCCCATCCGGGCGGAGGCAGCGGTGAAGTCGATCAGATCTACGCAAGCCGGCTCGGCCCACGCGCACCAGATCGCTACGCGCTCCTGTCTCTCAGCGAATGCGGGCCGCCGGGGGCCGGGGCATGGGGCGCCCACGATCGCCACGGCTCCGGCCCGAACCGCCGCAGGCGGGTCGGCATGCCGATGCCGTGGACGGGTAGGAGGGTGGCAGCCCAGCGGAGGAGCACGGCGAGCGCGGAGCCCGCGCCTGCCGGACGCAGCCGGCCGGGCCCGGAGGAACGTACAGCGTCGGCGCTATGGGCTGGCATCCAGGAAGCCATTAGTTATTAACCGGGCATTAAGACGCGCTTGCGACGCTCCCCCTTATGCAGCCGGACCTTCGACTGATCGCCGATGCCTCCGACGCGCCTGTCCTCCCGCGTGCGCGGAAGAATGGAGTCATGAGCCACCAGCCCAGCGCCCGCCCCACCGAGGTTCCCGCACAGCTCCCCCAGACCGAGCTCAGCGCCGGGCTCGCCGACGCCGAGCCGGAGCGTGCCACCCAGCGGCAGCAGAAGAAGCAGAAGCAGGACAAGTCCCAGGGCCGGGACCAGGCCCCGGAGCAAGCCCACCCGCACCCACTGGACACCGCCGCCCGCCTCGCACGCCTGGGCTCGATATCCGCGCACCGGCCCGACGTCGATCGCTCCGACATCGAGCACGAGCTCGATGCCGATCTCGACGCCTACGAGGACAAGGACGGGGGCGAGCTGCCCGCCAACCGGTTCCTCGACCGGGAGCGCAGCTGGCTCGCCTTCAACGAGCGGGTGCTCGAACTCGCCGAGGATCCGGCCACCCCGCTCCTCGAACGGGCTAACTTCCTCGCGATTTTCGCCAGCAACCTGGACGAGTTCTTCATGGTCCGGGTGGCCGGGCTCAAGCGCCGTATCGCCACGGGTGTGGCCACCCGTTCGGCCTCCGGTCTGCAGCCCCGCGAGGTGCTGGATCTGATCTGGACCCGCTCCCGTGAGCTCATGGCCCGGCACGCGGCGTGCTTCCAGCACGACGTCTCCCCGGCGCTGGCCGACGAGGGCGTCCACCTGATCCGGTGGCCCGACCTGACGGAGAAGGAGCAGGCGCGGCTGTTCACGCTGTTCCGGAACCAGATCTTCCCGGTCCTGACCCCGCTGGCGGTCGACCCCGCGCACCCGTTCCCGTACATCTCCGGACTGTCGCTGAACCTCGCGGTGGTCGTCCGGAACCCGGTCAGCGGGCACCGGCACTTCGCCCGGGTCAAGGTCCCGCCGCTCCTGTCCCGCTTCCTCGAGGCGTCCCCGCAGCGCTACGTCCCGCTGGAGGACGTCATCGCCGCGCACCTGGAGGAGCTCTTCCCGGGCATGGAGGTGCTGGCGCACCACATGTTCCGGGTGACCCGGAACGAGGACCTGGAGGTCGAGGAGGACGACGCCGAGAACCTCCTGCAGGCGCTGGAGAAGGAGCTCATGCGGCGCCGGTTCGGGCCGCCGGTGCGGCTGGAGGTCGAGGAGTCCATCGACCCCGGTGTGCTGGACCTGCTGGTGCAGGAGCTGAAGATCTCCGCCTCCGAGGTGTACCCGCTGCCCGGGCCGCTGGATCTCACGGGGCTCTTCGGGATCGCCTCGCTGGACCGGCCGGAGCTGAAGTACCCGAAGTACATCGCGGGGACGCACCGGGACCTCGCCGAGGTCGAGTCCGCCTCGGCGCCCGACATCTTCGCCGCGCTGCGTGAGCGGGACGTGCTGCTGCACCACCCGTACGACAGTTTCTCCACGTCGGTGCAGGCGTTCCTGGAGCAGGCCGCGGCCGACCCGGACGTGCTCGCCATCAAGCAGACCCTGTACCGGACCTCCGGTGACTCGCCGATCGTCGACGCGCTGATCGACGCCGCCGAGTCCGGCAAGCAGGTGCTGGTGCTGGTCGAGATCAAGGCCCGGTTCGACGAGCAGGCCAACATCAAGTGGGCGCGGAAGCTGGAGGAGTCCGGCTGCCACGTGGTGTACGGACTCGTAGGGCTGAAGACGCACTGCAAGCTGTCGCTGGTGGTGCGGCAGGAGGGCGAGACGCTGCGGCGTTACAGCCACGTGGGCACGGGCAACTACCACCCGAAGACCGCCCGGCTCTACGAGGACCTCGGGCTGCTGACCGCCGATCCGCAGGTGGGTGCGGATCTGTCGGACCTGTTCAACCGGCTGTCGGGATACTCGCGCCGCGAGACCTACCGGCGGCTGCTGGTCGCCCCGCGCTCGCTGCGCGACGGGCTGATCTCCCGGATCGACAAGGAAGTGGCCCACCACCGGGCCGGCCGCCCCGCCTACGTCCGCATCAAGGTCAACTCGATCGTCGACGAGGCACTGATCGACTCGCTGTACCGGGCCTCCCAGGCCGGGGTGCCGGTGGAGGTCTGGGTGCGCGGCATCTGTGCCATCCGCCCCGGGGTCACCGGCCTCTCGGAGAACATCCGGGTCCGGTCCGTGCTCGGCCGCTTCCTGGAGCACTCCCGGATCTTCGCCTTCGGCAACGGCGGCGAACCCGAGGTGTGGATCGGCAGCGCCGACATGATGCACCGCAACCTCGACCGCCGCATCGAGGCGCTGGTCCGGGTCGCCGACCCGGCCCACCGGGCTGCCCTGGACCGGATGCTGGAGACCGGGATGTCCGACGCCACCTCCTCCTGGCACCTGGGGCCGGACGGCGAATGGACCCGGCACAGCACCGACCCGGAGGGCCAGCCGCTGCGGCACGTACAGGAGATGCTCATAGACGCCCGGAGGCGCCGGCGTGGCTCAGCAAAACCATGACCTGACCGCGACGACCGCCGGGGAGGTGCTCGGCGCGTACCTCCGCTCCCAGGCCACCGCGTTCCTGCGCGGCCTGCGCCTGCACGAGGAGCGGACGGCGGACGCCACGGACGGGACGGAAGCAGCCCGCACCCTGCGGGGTGCGGCGCGCCGGATCAGCGGGTCGCTGGGCACGTTCCGGACGGTCTGCGAGTCCGCGTGGGCGGACGGCCTGCGTACGGAGCTGGTCTGGCTTTCGTCCACGCTGGCGGACGAGCACGCGTACGCGGACCGGCTGGCCCGGCTGCTCGGTGCGCTGCACCGGCTGTCGGGGGCGCCGGGTGCCGGCCAGGCCCAGGGCGGCCTGCCGGCGCCGCGCGGTGCGGCGGCCGCCGGGCGCGGGCAGGCGGGTCCGGGGGCGTTCGGGGGCACGGCGGGCTCGCTCACGGTGGGCTCGGCGAGGGCCGGCGCCCTGCTGGAACGCCAGCTGACCCTGGCCCGGACCCGGGCGCACTCGGCGACGCTGCAGGCGCTGGGCTCGTCCCGGTTCCACGCGGTGGCCGACGCCGTGGCGGTGCTGGCCTCGGAGGTGCCGCTGGACACGGTCGCCGCGGCGGGCCGCACGGGAGACGTACTGGTGCCGCTGGCGGCGCTGGCGGAGTCCCGGCTGGACACCGCCGTGTCCGCGCTGCCCCTGATCCGGGCGGCCCGCCCGTACAACGCGGACGCCCTGATCGACGACGGCCATCAGGACTCGCCCTGGCACGACGTACGCCGGCTGCTGCGCACGCACCGGTACGCGCAGGAGGCGCTGGGCGCGGACGTGACCAGGCTGGCGGCGGCCGGCGGGGCGCTGGACCGGCACCGGGACGCGGCGGAGGCGGCCGCGGCCTCGGCGACGGCGGCCCGGACGCCGCGGATCGCTCCGGCGACGGCGTACGTGCTGGGTGTGCTGCACGCCGACCAGCGGCACGAGGTGGAAGCGGCCCGCTTCGACTTCCAGCAGATATGGGCGCACGCGGCGAGACCGGCGGGCGTGTGAGCGGCCGGCCCGGGTTTCGGGCCGGCTCGCTCCGGGCAAACGCCCAGCGGCTCCCGGGCCGGGCCCGGGCCGGGAGCCGCCCCGGGGCCGTGCGGGCCCTTCCCGGCCGGGGCGGCCATGCCGGCCGTGCCGGCAGGGCCGGCCGGACCGGTGGCCAAGTGGCCTGTGCGGTGGGACGGTTGAGTCGGGGCCGGTCCGGTGAGGAGCCGTCCCCGAGACCTGTCCGCCCGCGTGGCGGCCGGGTTCGTGGCGGTTCCGGTGTGCCCGGTCGCAGGGGGCACGGGGGTCCCGACCGGCGAAATCCGGCCATGTGCGGGCTGTGCGGCGGCCCCGTGCCGCCCCGTGCCCCGGCCCGCCCAGGCCGCATCACGAAAAGGTAACGGCCAGGGAAACGGGCGCCGACGTCCACGCATACCAGCGCCGATACGCACCATGCCGTTCGCCATGGTTCACCGTTCGTTCATTTACGACCGTCGGCCGCTTCACCTGTCCTGCCTAATTTCGGCTGTGCACGGTGAGAGCCGGCCGCGAAGTGCGGACCTCCCCGGGCGCCAACCGATGTACTCCTCTCGCACGCCGCCCCGATACAGAAAGCGGCCGGCGGCTCCTGGAAGGAACACCCCAAAAAAGTGAAGCTTCAGCGCAAGAACATGCTTCGTGCCTCTGCCCTCGGGGCGCTGGTCGTGTCGGGCGCCCTGGTCCTCACGGCGTGCGGCTCGGACGACAACACCAAGACGAACGGCTCGGGCAGCTCCGCCCCGGCCGCCACCGGCGACATCAAGTGCGACGGCGCCACCGGCAAGCTCCTCGCCTCGGGCTCCTCGGCCCAGAAGAACGCCGTGGACATCTGGATCAAGAACTACATGGCGGCCTGCAAGGGCGTCGAGGTCAACTACAAGTCCTCTTCCTCCGGTGAGGGCATCGTGGCCTTCAACCAGGGCACCGTCGGCTTCGCCGGCTCCGACTCCGCGCTGAAGCCGGAAGCCGTCGAGGAGTCCAAGAAGATCTGCACCGGCGGTCAGGGCATCAACCTGCCGATGGTCGGCGGCCCGATCGCGCTCGGCTTCAACGTCCCGGGCGTGGAGAAGCTGAACCTGGACGCGGCCACCATCGCGAACATCTTCAACGACAAGATCAAGAAGTGGAACGACGAGGCCATCAAGAAGCTCAACCCCGGCGTTGAGCTCCCCGACCTCGCCATCCAGGCCTTCCACCGCTCCGAGGACTCCGGCACCACCGAGAACCTCGGCAAGTACCTGAAGGCCACCGCCGCCGACGCCTGGCCGTACGAGGCCGCGAAGAAGTGGCCGGCCCCGGGTGGCCAGGCCGCCTCCGGCTCCTCCGGCGTCGCCGCCCAGGTCAAGCAGAACTCGGGCGCGATCGGCTACTTCGAGCTCTCCTACGCCTCGGCGCAGGGCATCAAGACCGTCGACGTGAACACCGGTGCCGCCGCCCCGGTCGCCGCGACCGCCGACAACGCCTCCAAGGCCATCGCCGCCGCCAAGATCGCCGGCACCGGCTCCGACCTGGCGCTGAAGCTCGACTACGCCACCAAGGCCGAGGGTGCCTACCCGATCGTCCTGGTGACCTACGAGATCGTCTGCGACAAGGGCAACAAGGCGGCGACCCTGCCGACCGTGAAGTCCTTCCTCACCTACACCTCCTCCGAGGCGGGCCAGAAGGTCCTCTCCGAGAAGGGCTACGCGCCGATCCCGGCCGAGATCAACGCCAAGGTCCGCGAGGTCGTCGCCTCGCTCGGCTAATCGACACGACCCAGCTGCCGGTCCGCTCACCGTCCTGAGCGGGCCGGCATCCGGGCCCTCCCCTCCACCCAGGGGATCCGGTGCACCGCCGCCAGGGGGCTCGCCCCCCACACAGACCGGAAAGAACATGGCTTCCACCACACCCACCCAGATAGACCCGGCTCCGCCATCTGTCAGCAAGCAGTCGAGGTCCACCGGCAAGGCCGGTGACAAGATCTTCTCGGGGCTCTCCAAGGGCTCCGGCATCCTGCTGCTGGCGATCATGGCGTCGATCGCCGTCTTCCTCACCTACCGAGCGTCGATCGCGCTGTCGAAGAACGAGGGCAACTTCCTCACCACCTTCGACTGGAACGCGTCGGCGACTCCCCCCGTCTTCGGCATCGCCGTCCTGCTCTTCGGCACGGTCGTCAGCTCGATCATCGCGATGGTCATCGCGGTCCCGATCGCCGTCGGCATCGCGCTCTTCATCTCGCACTACGCGCCGCGCAAGCTGGCCTCGCCCCTCGCCTACGTGGTCGACCTGCTGGCCGCCGTGCCGTCGATCATCTACGGCATCTGGGGCGCGCTCTTCCTGGTGCCGCAGCTGAACGGCCTGAACCTCTGGCTGGACGAGTTCTTCGGCTGGACCTACGTCTTCGACAAGACCCAGGTCGGCGTCGCCCGCTCGCTCTTCACCGTCGGCATCCTGCTCGCGATCATGATCCTGCCGATCGTGACCAGCGTCAGCCGCGAGGTCTTCCTGCAGGTCCCGCGCATGAACGAGGAGGCCGCCCTGGCCCTCGGCGCGACCCGCTGGGAGGTCATCCGCCTCTCGGTGCTGCCCTTCGGCCGCTCCGGCATCATCTCCGCCTCGATGCTCGGCCTCGGCCGCGCCCTCGGCGAGACCATGGCCGTGGCCACCGTCCTCTCCCCGAGCTTCCTGATCTCGCTGCACGTGCTCGACCCGGGCGGCGGCACCTTCGCGCAGAACATCGCCGCGAAGTTCGACGAGGCCAACGAGTTCGGCCGGGACGCGCTGATCGCGTCCGGTCTGGTCCTCTTCCTGCTCACCCTGCTGGTCAACGGCGCGGCCCGCTTCATCATCGCGCGCCGCAAGGAGTTCTCGGGGGCGAACGCCTGATGAGCCACGCACTTCAGGACCCGCGTCCCACCCGGGCCCGCAAGTCCTCCGACAGCCTCACCCGCGGCGGCCTGCCCCGCTGGGCCCCGGCCGGCATCGCCGCCGGTTCGGTCGCCCTGGGCGTCGGCATCGGCGTCGTCGCCGGTCTCAGCAGCAAGGTCCAGTGGGGCCTGATCGCCGCCCTCCTGTTCGTGGCGATCACGTACACGCTGAGTGCGGTGGTCGAGAACCGCCGCCAGGCCACGGACCGCGTCGCGACCTCGGTCGTCTGGGTCTGCTTCGTCCTCGCGGTCATCCCGCTGCTCTCGCTGATCTGGACCACGATCAGCCGCGGCATCAAGCTCCTCGACGGCTACTTCCTCAGCCACTCGATGGCCGGCATCACCGCCTTCGACGAGGGCGGCGGCGTCTACCACGCGCTGCTCGGCACCATCGAGCAGGTCGCCCTGGCGACCCTGATCGCCGCCCCGATCGGCCTGCTGACCGCCGTCTACCTGGTCGAGTACGGCAAGGGCACGCTGGCCAAGGCCGTGACCTTCTTCGTCGACGTCATGACCGGCATCCCCTCCATCGTCGCGGGTCTGTTCATCCTGTCGACCTGGAACCTGATGCTCGGCTTCGGCCCCTCCGGCTTCGCCGGCGCGATGGCCCTGGCGATCCTGATGATGCCCGTCGTCGTCCGCTCCACCGAGGAGATGCTCAAGCTCGTCCCGAACGAGCTGCGCGAGGCCTCCCTCGCCCTCGGTGTGCCGAAGTGGCGCACGATCCTCAAGGTGGTCCTGCCCACCGCGATCGGCGGCATCTCGACCGGCGTCATGCTGGCCGTCGCCCGTATCGCCGGTGAGACCGCGCCGATCATGCTGCTGGTCTTCGGTGCCCAGCTGATCAACGGCAACCCCTTCGAAGGCGCCCAGTCGTCGCTCCCCCTCTACATCTGGGAGCAGTACAAGGTCGGTAGTGAAGCCTCCTACGACCGTGCCTGGGCCGCGGCGCTCGTCCTGATCGCCTTCGTCATGATCCTCAACCTGGTGGCCCGCGGCATCGCCCGCTGGAAGGCCCCGAAGACCGGCCGCTGACCGCGCCGACGAAAGAAGTAGTGATCCCCATGGCCAAGCGCATCGACGTCTCCGGTCTCTCCGCCTTCTACGGCAGCCACAAGGCCATCGACGACATCTCGATGACCGTCGAGCCCCGCTCCGTGACCGCCTTCATCGGCCCGTCCGGCTGCGGCAAGTCCACCTTCCTCCGCACCCTCAACCGCATGCACGAGGTCACCCCGGGCGGCCGCGTCGAGGGCAAGGTCCTCCTGGACGACGAGAACCTGTACGGCGCCGGCGTCGACCCGGTCGCGGTCCGCCGCACGGTCGGCATGGTCTTCCAGCGCCCGAACCCCTTCCCCACCATGTCGATCTTCGACAACGTGGCGGCGGGCCTCCGGCTCAACGGCAAGTACAAGAAGTCCCAGCTGGAAGAGGTCGTCGAGCGCTCCCTCAAGGGCGCGAACCTCTGGAACGAGGTCAAGGACCGCCTGGGCAAGCCCGGTTCCGGCCTCTCCGGCGGCCAGCAGCAGCGTCTGTGCATCGCCCGCGCCATCGCGGTCGAGCCGCAGGTCCTGCTGATGGACGAGCCCTGCTCGGCGCTGGACCCGATCTCGACCCTCGCGATCGAGGACCTGATCGGCGAGCTGAAGGAGCGCTTCACGATCGTCATCGTGACGCACAACATGCAGCAGGCCGCCCGCGTCTCGGACCGCACGGCGTTCTTCAACCTCGCGGCCGTCGGCCAGCCCGGCAAGCTGATCGAGATCGACGACACCGAGCGGATCTTCTCCAACCCGTCCATGCAGGCCACCGAGGACTACATCTCGGGCCGCTTCGGATAAGCCCTACCGGGCTCCCTGCTCGTCCTGCGGTGCTGCATGGCGGTGCCACCGCAAGGCGGAAGAAAAAGGGCCGGCTCCCCCTGGGTGGGGGGAGCCGGCCCGCTCCTTTTCCCGCGCCCCGGCCGGACCCGTCCGGCCCGTCCGGCCCGTCGGGGGCGCGGGTCCGCGTGGCCCGCGTGGCCCGCGTCACTGCGCCGTCCGCACAACCCCGCACCCGGGCCGCTGGTCATCCGTGCGCATGGATCACCGCATCCACATCCCGAGGGGGACCCTGTTGCGCACCGCCCGACGCCTGACCACCGCCGCCTGCACCGCCGCGGCCCTCGCCGTGATCGGCACGGTGCCGGTCGCCGCGGCACCCGCCAAGGCCACGCCGGCCACCAAGGCCACCCCGTCCGCGACGACCGCGACGACCGCACAGGCTGCCGAGACCGGCCGGACCGCCGACTTCAACGGGGACGGCTACCCGGACCTGGCCACCGCCGCCCCGACCGCCGCCGTGGCGGGCAAGGAGCGGGCCGGCCTGGTCGCCGTACAGTACGGCTCTCCGACGGGCCTGCAGAAGCCCCTCCTCCTCACCAAGGACACACCCGGCGTGCCCGGGCTGCCGACCGCCAACGGCCGGTTCGGCGTGCTGGTCGGGCAGGGCGACGTGGACGGCGACGGGTTCGACGACCTGCTGGTCGACGGCGGCCTGGAGGGCAGGCCCGAGGCCCTGCACGCCTCCGGCACGCTGGTGCTGCGCGGCAGCAAGGACGGCCTCACCGGCCGCTACACCGGCCTGCTGACCGACGGACCGTTCACCACCGGCGGCGTGCGCGTCCTCCCCAAGCCGCTGGCCGTCGGGGACGTCACGGGTGACGGGATCGCCGACATCGTCGCCCCGGCCGGGCGCACCGTGGCGTACGACGGCATCGCCGTCCTCAAGGGGCCGTTCAGCCCGGCCACGAACGAGCCCGCGGCCGTGCAGTTCCACGACACCAGGGCGCTGGGCGTCTATTCCTCGTCCTTGATCCAGGTGTCGGACATGACCGGCGACGGCATCGCCGACGTCATCGTCGCCCAGTGGGGCAAGGGCCTCCTCCTCAAGGGCTCGGCCTCCGGCCTCACCCCGGCCGGCGAGGTCTCGGTCGGCGGGGCGAGCGCCTTCGGCGACCTGAACAAGGACGGCTACCAGGACTTCGTCACCGGCGACGGCGGCGCGTACAACGACACGGAGGGCGGCCGGATCCGGGTCTACTACGGCAGCGCCACCGGGATCAGCAAGACCCTGAAGCCGGCCACCTACACCCAGGACAGCCCGGGCGTGCCGGGCGTCAACGAGACGGGCGACCGGTTCGGCTCCGCCCTGTCCGTCGGCGACACCGACCAGGACGGCTACGAGGACATCGTCATCGGCGCCACCTACGAGACCGGCTCCGACGCCGCGGCCACCTGGTCGGGCTCGGTGACCGTGCTGCGCGGCAGCGCGGCCGGGGTCACCACGGCCGGGTCCAAGCTGATCACCCAGGACTCGGCCGGCGTGCCGAGCAACTCGGAGAAGGACGACCACTTCGGCTCCGCCGTCGCCGTCCTCGACACCGACAAGGACGGCAAGGCCGAGGTCTACATCGGCGGCTACGGCGAGGACGCCTACAAGGGCCGCGTGTGGAGGCTGCCCACCGGCACCGGCGGGGTCACCGGCACCGGCTCCACCAGTCACAGCCTGACCGACCTCGGCGGCCCGGCCGGCCGCGCCCACCTCGGCTGGGGCTTCGGCGCCGGCGGCAACCCGCCGATGCAGGGCTGAGCCGCGCAAGGCCCCCGGACACGACGGAGCCCCGCCGGATCTCACCTCGATCCGGCGGGGCTCCGCCCGCATACCAGGGGCTCCGGCTGCCCCAGGGGCAGCCGGGGTCGCCCGGGATCAGCCGAACGCCAGGTGGACCACCCAGTAGCTCAGCGCGGCCACCAGCGCCGCGGCCGGCATCGTGATGAACCAGCCAAGGACGATGTTCTTGGCCACGCCCCAGCGGACCGCATTGATCCGCTTCGTCGCGCCGACACCCATGATCGCCGAGGTGATCACGTGCGTGGTCGAGATCGGCGCGTGGAACAGGAACGCCGAGCCGAACATGATCGAGGCGCCGGTGGTCTCGGCCGCGAACCCCTGCGGCGGGTCCAGCTCGATGATCTTCCGTCCGAGGGTCCGCATGATGCGCCAGCCGCCCGCGTACGTACCGAGCGAGAGCATCACCGCGCAGACGATCTTGACCCAGACCGGGATCGGGTCGCCCTCCTGCTGGACGTCGGCGATGACCAGGGCCATCACCACGATGCCCATGGTCTTCTGCGCGTCCTGGAGGCCGTGTCCGAGGGCCATGCCCGCCGCCGACACCGTCTGGGCGATCCGGAAGCCCCGCTTGGCCTTGTGCGGGTTGCTGCGGCGGAACATCCACATGATGACGACCATCACCAGGTAGCCGGCCACCAGGCCGACCACCGGCGAGACGAACATCGGGATGATGACCTTGTCGAGCACCCCGCCCCACAGCACCTCCGTGCCGCCGGCCAGGGCCGCGCCCACCATGCCGCCGAACAGCGCGTGCGAGGAGGAGGACGGCAGCCCGAAGTACCAGGTGATCATGTTCCAGACGATCGCGCCGACCAGCGCGGCGAACAGGATCCACATGCCCGAGTCGCCCGACGGGGTCTCGATCAGGCCCTCGCTGACGGTCTTGGCGACCCCGCTGCCCAGGAAGGCTCCGGCGAGGTTCATGACGGCGGCCATGGCCAGGGCCGCCCGCGGGGTCAGCGCCCGGGTGGAGACCGAGGTGGCGATGGCGTTCGCCGAGTCGTGGAAGCCGTTGGTATAGGTGAAGCCGAGCGCGACACCGATGGTCACGACCAGTGCAAAGGTGTCCACGGTGGTCAGGACTCCTTGACCGCGATGGTCTCCACCGTGTTGGCCACGTGCTCGAACGCGTCGGCCGCCTCCTCCAGCACATCCACGATCTGCTTGAGCTTGAGGACCTCGATGGCGTCGTACTTGCCGTTGAAGAGGTGCGCGAGCAGCTTGCGGTGGATCTGGTCGGCCTGGTTCTCCAGACGGTTGACCTCGATCCAGTACTCGGTGAGGTTGTCCATCGTCCGCAGGTGCGGCATCGCCTCGGCGGTCAGCTCGGCCGCCCGCGCCAGCACCTCGATCTGCTGCTCGACGCCCTTGGGGAGCTCTTCGATGTTGTAGAGGACGACCAGGTCGACGGCCTCCTCCATGAAGTCCATGATGTCGTCGAGCGAGGACGCGAGGGAGTAGATGTCCTCACGGTCGAACGGCGTGATGAAGGAGGAGTTCAGCTGGTGGAAGATCGCGTGGGTGGCGTCGTCTCCCGCGTGCTCCGCCGCGCGCATCCGTTCTGCGATCTCGGCCCGGGCGGACGCGTCCGCTCCGAGCAGTTCCATCAGGAGCTTGGAGCCGGTGACGATGTTGTCCGCGGATGCGGCGAACATGTCGTAGAAGCTCGTCTCCCTGGGGGTCAGACGAAATCGCACGTGGGGTCCTCGGGGTGCATCGGATTCGGTCAGGCTGATGCTAGGCGCATCGTCGGGCCACGGCTAACCGGCGGTTCTGGCGGTTTCCCAGTCTCCTCCATCAGGCAGAGTGGGGCGACGGGCCCCTGCCGTGCCGGGAGAAGCCCGGTACCATATACCCATGAGGGGTATGCCCCCGCGGCATGCCCCCCGAGCTCCGGAACACGGGAGGACGCATGACGACCACCGAGACCGCGACCACGGCCGAGACCACGGCCGACACCACGTCCCAGACCACGGACGGGTCCCCGGCCCACGCCCCGGCCGGGCCCGCCGGCACCGGCGTCCACCACGGCTACCACCACCAGAAGGACGAGCACCTCAAGCGGCTCCGCCGGATCGAGGGGCAGATCCGCGGCCTGCAGCGGCTCGTGGACGAGGACGTGTACTGCATCGACATACTCACGCAGGTGTCGGCCAGTACGAAGGCCCTGCAGTCCTTCGCGCTGCAGCTCCTGGAGGAGCACCTGCGGCACTGCGTCGCGGACGCCGCGGTGAAGGGCGGCGACGAGATCGACGCCAAGGTCGAGGAGGCCACCAAGGCCATCGCCCGGCTCCTCCGCACCTGATACCGGCGCCGAGGCACCCGGTTCCGATCCAGGCCGACCCGGTCTGCCCGACCCTCCCGGCCTCGACCCTCCCGGCCTGCCCGGTCTTCCCGGCCCGCCCGGTCCCGACACACTCCGACCCCCACCCGTCGGCCCTGGCGGCGCCGCGCTACGCGGCGCCCAGGCCGAGCAGCACCTCGTCGATCCGGTCCTGACTGAGCCGGTCCTCCAGTGCAGCCGACGCCGCGATGATCAGCTCACCGCACAGCTCGATCTCGGCGAGCGCCACGTGGTCCTGCACCGTCATACCGCCCGCGGGAGTCACTCGTGTCACCTCTCTCTGCCGGAATCGACTTCTCAGCGTAGGGAGGGCCCGACCCGGCGCGCATGACACGGATGGACCATTTCAGGTACCACCCGTGGCTAGAACCCGTCTGGCCGCCGGGCCCGCCTTCGGCTACTCCGCGATCTTCCCCGCGTAGATGTCCGCGCTGTCCGGCAGAACCACGGTCACCGGGGTCCCGAACCCGTACAGCAGCGTCGTCGAGGACACGTCGATCGTGCCGCTGTTCAACCCGTCGTTCACGTAGCTGAACCGGTGCCGGACCTTGCGCAGCCGCCCCTCCTCGTCCAGGTAGGCGTCGAACGGAACGGCGTCCTTGCTGAACCCTTTCGCCGCCGCCTCCAGCGCACCCCGTACGTGGGGGGAGGCGCTGCGCGCCGCCCGGCCGATGTCCGTGACGCCGCGGTAGTGCCGCACCCTGGTGCCCGACAGGTCGGTCTCCCCCACGTACGTCACCTGGTCCGCCGCGCGCAGCAGCTCGGCCGCGGCGAGGGGGTCCGTGGCGCCGCCGGTGACCAGGTTCCCGTCGGCGAGGGTGGTGGTGTCCACCCGGACCCACTTGTCGTCCGGCACCCCGGCGCCGCGGTTCTTCATGTAGAGGGCCCCCGGGGTCAGCAGTTCGGTGATCGGCCGGTGCCCCGGCTTCCCCGTGACGTCCGCCGGCAGCATCACCAGCAGCTGTACCGTCTGCTTCCGGAAGTCGACCCCGCCCTCGCCGCGGATCGTGACCCGGGTCCCGCCGGTGGCCATCTCCATCGCCGTACGCGCCCGCGCACTGCCCTCGCGCGCCAGGACGTCCGCGGCTCCGCGCACCGCCGCCGTACCGTCGGCCTGGACGGACGCCTCCGCCTTCGTCTCCGCCCCGCACCCGGTCGCCGCCAGGGCCGCCACGGCCACCCCTGCCGCTGTCGTCAGGAGGGGACCACGCCTGTGCCGGTGCACCACCATCGCCTGCCAACCCCCAACGCATGACCGCTGTTCGCCCGGGCCCCCACCCGTTCCGCTTAACGAGATCCCGGGGCACCCGTCACGGCCGGAGGCCACCCGATTGCCGTACCGTGGGAGCGTGGAATCGCAGAGCCGAGCGCACCGGACCACTCCGCTTGCCGACGCCGTACACCACCGGCAGCCATCCCATCTGACGGACACCCACGAACGCGGCGCGTTCGCCCTCGCCGAGTGCAGCTGCGGCTGGCGCGGCCCGGCCCGCCGCTCCCGCGACAAGGCCCGTACCGACGCGGCCGACCACGCGGCCGCAGCGGCCGGGTCGGCGCCGGACTCCTGACGGCGGGCCCCCTGACGGCGGGGCTCCCGGGCGGGGCGCGTTCTCCTTTCACCGGTTCGGCCCACCCGGCTGGCCGGGGCGTCCGGGACCCGATCCGCTGTACGCATGCCGGCCCGAAGACACCCGCCCCGACGGCTACCGCCCCGAAGCGGAGGCCGTACGACGCCCTCCGCCTCAGCCCTCGCTCTCGTCGCCGCCCTCGTGCTGGCCCTCGTGCTGGCCGTCGCCCCCGGCACGGCCAGGGCGAAGCCCGTAGGCACCGCCGACGGGCCGGCCGACGTCGCCCTGGCCATCGGCGCCACGACGGCGGCCGCCGCGGCCACGGCTCTGTGGCTGCGCGCCCGATACCGCCGAGGGCCGTCTTCGGACGACCGGAGTCAGGACGACACCTGACGCACTTTTTGGGGCAGAGCAGGGCGGTCGGACGGCTTCCCTGGCGGAGCCTCAGGCGGCGAGGTCGTTCTCCCGGTTGGCCGACGCCCGGGGCAGGTCCACCGGCCGGGCCGGCTCGCACGCGCCCTTGGCCCGGACGAGCCATCCCACCCGGCGGGATCCGGCGACCGCCCGCGCCACCGGGGTCAGCAGGGCCATGGCGAGCGGCGCGAAGAGCAGTGCCACGGCGGTGCCGAGAGCGAGCCCGCCGACCACGTCGGTCGGGTAGTGCACTCCCATGTAGACCCGGAGGAAGGCCTCCAGGAGGGCCAGGCCGATGCCGAAGAAACCGAGCTTGCGGTTGGCCATGAACAGACCGACCCCGAGGGCCATGGCGAGCGTCGCGTGGTCGCTCACGAAGGAGTAGTCGGTCTTCCCGCTCGCGAGCACCTCCAGGCCGTCGTGCGACCGGAAGGGCCTCGGCCGGCCGACGAACTCGCGCAGGGGGATGTTGACCAGGAGGGCGATGCCCGCCGCGAGCGGGGCCCAGACGAGTGCGGCGAACCCTTCGACCGCCACCGCACCGCCGCTCCGCCTGACACCTCGCCAGCACCACAGCATCAGCAGCACTATGGCCAGCAGGAGGCCGTACTCACCGACGAAGCCGACGGTCCGGTCGACCCAGCCGGGGGCGCGCAGGGACCATCCGTTGACTTCGTACAGCAGGCTTACATCCACGTTCGGCCCACCGGCCGTGAGTCCAGCCATGCTGATGCGGCCCCTTGCCCTTTGCTTGGTCCCCGGGCGAACGCGCCGCCGCGTGCGCCCCTTAGACCCCCCAGGCGATCAGCCGGCGACCAGCCGGATGATCTACCCCCCGCCCATGGAACGCCCGTTCTGGCGCGTACGTTCCACTCTCCACCGAATGATCACTCCAACGTTATCCAAGAGTGACTCATCGTCGCAGCTCAGGGCCTTTGCCTTACGGAGCGTTGCCGGGCTTCTGGTTGCTCGGCAGTGCCTCCGCGCCGTCCTTCGTCACGCGGGTGGCACCGAAGTAGTCGGGCGTGTCGATCTTGTCGAAGCGGATCACCGCTCCGGTGTAG
Source organism: Streptomyces sp. NPDC048603 (assembly GCF_043199475.1). Classification (NCBI taxonomy): domain Bacteria; kingdom Bacillati; phylum Actinomycetota; class Actinomycetes; order Kitasatosporales; family Streptomycetaceae; genus Streptomyces; species Streptomyces sp. NPDC048603. The sequence continues at coordinate 616,243 of NZ_JBICVY010000004.1, forward strand.
GGCGCGTTGATCATGTATCCGCCACCGACATAGAGCCCGACATGCCGGATGGCGCGCGAGTTGTTCAGATCGTCGGAGAAGAACACCAGGTCCCCGGGCAGCAGTTCGTCCCGCTTCGGGTGCGGCCCGGCGTTGTACTGGTCGTTGGCGACCCGCGGCAGGGTGATCCCGACGGTCTCGTACGCGGCCTGCGTCAGCCCGGAGCAGTCGAACCGCCCACCGTCCTCGGCCCCGCCCTCACCACCCCAGAGGTAGGGCTTGCCAAGCTGCTTCTGCGCGAAGTAGATGGCCCCGGCGGCCTGCTGAGAGGGGGCCACGCGGCCGACGGGCGCGGCGAAGCTCTTCTCCAGGCTGCGGATGATCTTGACGTAGTTCTGGGTCTCGCTGATGGGGGGCACCCCGCCCGCCTTGATGACCCGGTAGGGGCCGGCGTTGTAGGCGGCGAGCATATTGCTGACGAGGTCGCCGGGCACGTTCTTCACGTCCTTGGCGAGGGCGCAGTCGTACGTCGCGGCGGACGGGATCGCGTCGTTCGGGTCCCAGATGTCCCGGTCCCCGTCACCGTCCCCGTCCACACCGTAGATGGCCCAGGTGCCCGGGATGAACTGCGCGATGCCACGGGCATCGGCATGGCTCTTCGCATCCGGCTTCCAGCCGCTCTCCTGGTACAGCTGGGCCGCCAGCAGCGCCGGGTTGAGCGCGGGGCAGAGATTGCCCCACTTCTGCACCAGGGGCTGGTAGATGGCCGGTACCGCTCCCTTGGCGAGCGCGACCGGACGACCGCCTCCTGTCGCGCCGACGATGTTGGCGGCGGCCGAGTACGTGCCGACGACGAGCAGCACGACGAAGCCGACGCACAGCCCAGCCGCGATCCCGCCCGCCATCCAGAACTTACGCATGCTTCAACACTGCCCTATGGCATGGATGCTGACAGCCCATTCGCCGGCCTGTGTTCCCGGTGCGCCTACTGGGCCTGGAATCCGGTGCAGTAGATGCTCGCGTACTCCTTCTCCCCACGGACATGGAGGACCAACACGGTCCAGTTGCCGGGGTCTTTGGCCAGCGGGACGGCCGGATACACCTTGGCGCCGGAGGGCGTGGTGACATGGGTGCTGAAGTCGTCGGGGTAGGTCAGCGTGACACCACTCTCCGCGTCGCCTGCGTGCAGGCTCACGGGCTTGCTGGCGAAGCCGATGGACTTGTTGTCGGACCCCAGCGGCTCCCCGTCCACGCCGGTGTCGTGCGGCGACTTCACGGTCACCGAGATGACGTACGGGGCCGGGACGAGTTCGGGGAACTTGAGCCGCACGTTGACCTTCATCTTTCCCGTGAACGGATAGTTCGCCCCGCCCCGGGCATCGGTAACGCTGGTCTGCAGGTACTCCTGCTTCTCCTCGGCGGGGAAGCTGCAACCCGTTCCGGGCGCACCGCCCGTCCACCAGTCCCGGTTCGGATTCGTCGCCTCGATGTGCCCGGGGATACCACCGGTTCCGGTGGCGGACTCCTTCGGCTGTGCCGACGCCGAGCCCGTGGGACCCGGCTGCGCGGCGCCGGTCGGACCGCCCTGCGCCTGGGTGGTGCCCTTCGCGCCGCCCTTCGCGTCGTCCTTGTCCTGCATCGCCAGGTAGCCGCCCACCGCGCCGGGTACCACGAACAGCAGGGCTATGCCGAGGATCGCCGCTCGGGAGAGGCGCGGCTTGGGCGCGGCCGGCGGGGCCGTCGGCGGCAGGGGCACGTACGTGGGCGCGTTCGGGTGCGGGGCCCCCGGGCCGTACGTCGGCATGTACGTCGGGGTGTATCCAGGGGGTGCTGGGGCCCCGGCGACCGGGGTCGCCATACCCGCGGGCGACGCGCCCGCGGTGGTCGGCAGCGCCGGGATCTGCGGCGCCTCACCGGTCGCCGCCAGTCCCGCGTACACCGGGTCGTCCACGAGCGCGGAGTCCACCGCGCACCGGCGGATCACCTCCGCAGGCGTGGGCCGGTCCGCCGGTTCCTTCGCCACGCACGCCTCGATCAGCGCGGCGAGGGTCGGCTCGACCCCGGCCACGTCGATCTCGCCGTGCACGGCCCGGAAGCTGACCGTCGCCGCCTCGCCCGTGCCGTACGGGGCGCGGCCGGTCGCCGCGTAGGCGATGGTCGCCCCGAGCGCGAAGACGTCGGCGGGGTCGCCGGTCTCGTTGCGGAGCAGTACCTCCGGCGCGGTGTAGCCCGGGGTGCCGGGCGCCAGCCCGTCCTGGGTCAGCGCGGTCTGGGCGGTGTCCTTGGCGATGCCGAAGTCGATCAGCTGGGGGCCCTGTGCGCCGAGGATGACGTTCTGCGGCTTGAGGTCCCGGTGCGTCACGCCGTACTCGTGGACGCTGGCCAGGCCCTCCGCCAGCGCCGCGAACAGGCGGCGGCAGGTGTCCGCCGGCAGGGCGCCCTGCCGGGCCACCGCGTGGCTGAGCGTCGGCCCGGCGACGTACTCCGTCGCCAGCCAGTACGGCGGGGCCGCGAGCGAGGCGTCGATCAGGTTCGCCGTGTACGCCGAGCGGACCGCACGGACCGTCTCCGCCTCCCGGCGGAACCGGGCCAGCGCGTCCGGGTGTCCGGTGATCTCGTCGCGGATCACCTTGACCGCGACCAGCCGCCCGCCGGGCGACCGCGCCAGATACACCTGCCCCATCCCGCCGGCCCCCAGCCGGGCCAGCAGCGCATGTGCGCCTATGTGGGTCGGGTCGGTGTCCTTCAGGGCCTCCATGGCCCTGAGCTTGCCATACGGACTCCCCCCAGTTCAGCGGGGGTTGGGATGTGAGCGCGGCGCGGCCCGGGCCCGGTGGTCACTGCCCGACGCGGCCGTCGATCCGCTCGCGCAGGAGGTCGGCGTGGCCGCAGTGCCGCGCGTACTCCGCGATCTGCATCACCAGGATGTCGCGGAGCTGCGCTTCCCCGCCGGGCGGGGTACCGAGGTCGGCGGCGCGGGCTATGAACCGGTCGGTGAGTTCCTTCTCGGCCCGCCACTGGCGCCAGGCGTCCTCCACGACCGCCGGGTCGGCGGTCGCACCGTTCCAGTCGGCGTCCCTGTCGTCGGCGGTGCGGTAGATCCGGGGGGATTCCTCGCCGGCCAGCCGGCGGAAGTGCCGTTCGTCCTCGGCCATGTGCCGCACCAGTCCGAGCAGGGACATCGTGGACGGCGGTACGGCGCGCCGGGCCATCTGTTCGGCGTCCAGTCCGGCGCACTTCATTTCCATGGTGAGGCGGTAGTGCCGCAGACCGCCGAGCAGCGCGCCGCGTTCGTCGACGGTCTCGTCGTCGCTCTCGCGCGGGTCGTCGTCCGGATCAACCCACATGTCGGTGTGGACGGTTGATTCCGTCCACCGGGTTGCCGCCGCTTCGTCCATACGCTCATCTGGGTCCATGCGGGCATCCTCGTTCACATGTACGCCTCCTGTCATCGCATATCGGACGCGTCAGCAGGCGGATGGCCGACCCCGCTCCGGCGCCCCGCATTCCGCCCACAGCAGCTTCCCGGCACACACCCCGCCGGCACCCAGCCGGTAGCCCCCGTACCGCTCGGCGCACAGCCGGACGAGGTCCAGGCCGCGACCCCCGTCCGGCCCCACGGCCGAGGCGGCGAAGGGGGCGGGCACCTCGGGGTCGGTGTCCCAGACCCCCACCCGCAGGTACTGCTCGCCCATCGCCCGGAGCCGGAGGGCGCTCGGGCCGCCGGAGTGGCGGTAGGCGTGGGTGACGAGCTCGCTCGCGATGAGCTCGGCGGTGTCCGCCAGCCCCGCCATGCCGTGGCGGTGGAGCACCGCCCGCAGGGTGGCCCGGGCAACGCCCGGGGAGCGCGGATCGTGCGGAAGCTGGAGGGTGTATACCCATGCCGGGGTTACGGTGTCTGCCACGGAAGTCTCCGATCGCGGAGGTCAGTTGAACCATGCGTGTACGAGTGCCCGGTGACGAGACCGCTCCGTCGAGCGGGGTGCTTCCGGGCGAGTGGCCTGAGTCACACGCTAGCGCCGTCTATGGAATAGATTCCATGAACGGACGGGATTTCAGACCAGGACCCGTCTTGTGGGTGATGTATGCACGGAGTGTTCGATGACATCCGCCCCACCACCGACCGGACGCCGTCAACGCCTCGGCAGTGAGCTGCGCAAGCTACGCGAACGGGCCGGGCTCACCGCGACCGAGGCCGCCACCTGCATCGGCGGCAACCAAGCCCGCATCAGCAACATCGAGGCCGGCCGCTACGGCGTAAGCGCCGATCGCGTGCGCACCCTCGCTTCCCACTACGGCTGCACCGACAAGGAGTTGGTCGAGGCCCTCGCCGCCATGACCGGGGAGCGCAAGCGCCAGTGGTGGGAGGAGTACCGGGACATCCTCCCCGCCCCACTGCTCGACCTGGCCGAAGTGGAGCACCATGCCCATCACCTTCGCGGCGCGATCACCGGCCACGTCCCCGGCCTGCTCCAGACCCCCGAACACGCGCGCGAGATCTTCCGTCACGCCGTCCGGACGCTGACACCACCCGATGTCGAGCACCGGGTCTCGTTCCGTATTAAGCGTCAGGCCGTGCTGTTTCGGGAGGACCCGGTTCCGTACCAGGTGGTGATCCACGAGGCGGCGCTCCGCATCCAGGTGGGCGGTCCAGCGGTACATCGTTCCCAGCTCGACCACTTGCTCTCCATGAGCGAGCTCGACCACATCAGCGTCCAGGTGATTCCTTTCGAAGCTGGCGCCTTCCCGGGGTCCGGGCAGTCGATCTACTACGCAGCCGGCCCCGTTCCTCAGCTCGACACCGTCCACCTGGACCAGACGCACGGCCTGGCCTTCATCGATGGCGCCGAGCCGCTCTCCGAGTACCGAGTGCTGTTCGAGCGCATGGCAGCCGTCGCCCTCACACCGTCACAGACCCGGGAGTTCATCGGCAAGATCGCCGCAACCTCATGAAGGGGAACCATGAGTCAGCACACCTGGCAGAAGTCGTCGTACTGCGCCGCAGGTGATTCCTGCATACACGTCCGGTCCACCCGCAAGGGGCTGGTCCAACTCACCGAAAGCTCGGATCCCACCGGCGCCGTCCTCACCACCAGCCCCAACCGCTTCACCACCCTCCTCCGGGAGATCAAGGAGGGCATGGGGCCCCGCCCGGACGAGACCGGGATGGTCCGGGTCCGGGAGGACGGCATCACAGTGACCACGACCGCCACGCAGTGGGCGGCCTTCGCCGCAGGCGTTCGTGCCGGCCAGTTCGACCACTTCGTCCGTCATGACCTCGCGGTGAGCCCATGAGGGCGGACACCAGCCGCTGAACCGCGCCGGCCCGGGCCTCGCCTTCCCGCAGGCACTCGGCGGCGTCCGCGAGTAGCGTGGAAGTGGGACCGGGCCCCGGCAGCACTCCGAGGGCTCAAGAGGCTCGCGCGGCGGTCCTGGTGACCCTTCGCCCGTCAGCCTCCCGTCGTCGCTCGGCGGTTGGTCGCGTCCCTACCCTCCGCGCAAGGAAGCGCCACGCGCATGTCCACACCACCCGTCCCACCACCCTCCGAACCGCCACCTGAGCCGCCCTCCGGGCCGCCGCCCCCGCCGCCCCCGCAGTGGGGACCGTACGGAAAGCCCGGGCAGCCGCCACAGCCGGGACAGCCGACGCAGCCGGGCTGGCCCGGACAGGCCGGACAGCCCGGCCCCTACGGCGGCCCGCAAGGGCAAGGCTGGTACGCGCCCCCGCCGGCGTCGGAGAAGACCAACACGATGGCCATCGTGGCGTTCGTACTGGCGATCGTCTGCGCGATTCCGCTGCTCCCCCTGATCCTCGGCATCGTCGCCCTCTCCCAGATCCGCCAGAGCGGCGAGAAGGGCCGCGGCTTCGCCATCGCGGCCATCGTGATCCACAGCGTGGCCCTCGTCTTCCTCGGGCTGGCGCTGGTCCTCGGATTCACCGTGCTCGACACGTCCCCGCCGCAGCGCGACACCAGCGGCCAGGTCACCGGCCCGGGCACCGGTGAGTGGACGGAGCTGCGCGCCGGGGACTGCTTCAACACCGACGAGGATCTGTCGCAGCCCGGCGGCGGCGACAGCGAAGGCAGGACCGAGGAGGTCACCAGCTGGGCCGTGGACATCGTCCCCTGCGACCGTCCGCACGAAGGGGAGACCTACGCCGTCTTCGACCTGGAGCCCGGACCGTACCCGGGGTCGGACGAGATCAAGTCGATCGCCGACGCGAAGTGCTCCGACACGGTGCTCTCCGGCTACGTGGGCGACCCGGCGAAGCTCCCGGAGACGCTGGTGACGTACCACCAGTACCCGACGGCCACCGGGTGGGACGACAACCACAAGGTCCTCTGCTACCTCGCCGACCGCACCGGCAGCTCGACCACGGGCTCGGTCCGCGCCCCGTAGACGAGTGGGTCCGCCGTTGGCGCTCCGGTTGCGGCAGAGGCCGGCGGCGGAGCCCGGAAGGATCGAACTCGTGATCATCTTCGGTACCAGGGTCTATCTCCACCAGCTCGCGATACTCATGCTGACGTGCCGCTTCTGCGGCAACCCCGCCGCGCACGCGGTCAGGAAGTACGTCACCAAGTTCACGCTGTTCTTCGTGCCGCTGTTCCCCGTCTCGACGACGTACGCGACTCAGTGCACGTTCTGCGGAGCGGAGCAGGAAGTGCCCAAGGAGTGGGCCGAGCAGTCGCAGGCACAGGCTGCGGGCGCCACCAGCGGTACGGCCTGAGGACAGTCGGCTACGGGCGCGGCGCGACGTACAGGCTCTGCGCGCCGCGGCCGATCGGGCCCTTCTCGTCGTGCAGCCGCGAGTCGGCCAGGCCGATGCCGGCCGGGTCCACGCTCGTCCGCGCCTGGACGCACACCCACTCGCCCGCCGGGTGGCGGTGCAGGTGGACGCTGAGGTCGCTGTTGATGAAGACGTACTTCCGGATGTCCAGCACCGCACTGACCCCGTTCCCGGAGTCCGCCGCGACCAGCACCCGGTCCGCGGGCCTGGGCTCCTCACCGGCGATCAGCGGCACCTTCATCCGCATCCAGCAGGAGCCCGGGCCGGGCTCCAGGAACGCGCCCTCGGCGAACCGGGTCTCCATCGCCGTGTGGTAGCCGATGTCCCACGGCACCGGGAAGAACGGCGTCTCGGCGACCTCCCCGGGCGGCGGCAGTTCCGGACCGGGCAGCACCGCCGGGACCGTTCCCTCCGCCGTCCGGACGCGCAGGGCGCGCGCCAGCATCACCGGGGCGTCGGCGCCGTCCGGGGTGAGCGCCGCCTCCACCACCTCGGTGCTGCGGCCCGACCGCAGGACCGAGGTGGTCACCGTCAGCGCGGCGATCGGCACCGGGCGCAGGATCTCGTAGGTGATGCGCGCCAGCCGCATGCCGGTGCGGGCACCCGCCCGCTCCTCGACCGCGCGGCCGAGCAGCGCCGCGGGCGGCCCGGCGTGCTGCGCGCCCGGGTCCCAGGGGCCCCGGGTGCATTCGGTGGCGGCGAACCGCCCGGCGTCGTCGATCCGCTCGTAAAACGCTTCGGCAGCACCCATGACCAGAACGCTACCCAGTGGTAACCGATGGCGGAAGGGCCCGCCCAAGGGTCAGCGGGCGAATCCCAGGCTCACCCCGAGCCCCACGAGCACCGACCCGATGGCCCGGTTGAGCGCCTTCTGGGCCTTGAGCATCCGCTCGCGGAGATGGGAGTTGGAGAAGAACAGCGCGACCGCGCCGAACCAGCCCAGGTGCGCCACCGACATGAACAGCCCGTACCCGGCCTGCTGCCAGACCGGGGTGCCCGGGTCCACCACCTGCGTGAAGGTGGACACGACGAAGAGCGTGGTCTTCGGGTTCAGTACGTTCGTCAGGAAGCCGGAGCGCATCGCGCCGAACGGGGTCAGCACCGCCTTGGACTCCAGGTCGACGGTCACCTCGGCGCGCGTCCGGAAGGTACGGATGCCGATGTAGACGAGGTACGCGGCACCGGCGAGCTTGATCGCGGTGAACAACTCGGTGGAGGAGGCGATCAGGAGGCCGACGCCGAGCATCGTGTACGAGACGTGCACCAGCACCCCGGCCGCGACCCCGGCCGCCGCGAGCAGGCCGGTCCGACGCCCGTAGAGGTAGCTGTTCCTTACGACCATGGCGAAATCGGCGCCGGGACTGATCACGGCGAGGAGAGTAATGACTGCAACTGCGATCACTTCTGTCATGCGGCGATGCTGACCCGCGCCATCTCCGCGATCAAGACCCTGCGGCACAGGCACACTTGAGCGATGGAGCTCCGCACATTCCGCCCCGCCGACGACGGTGCCGCGCTGCACCGCTGGGTGACCACTCCGGCCGAACTGATCACCTGGGCCGGGCCCGCCTTCTCCTGGCCGCTCGACGACGCCCAGCTCGCCGCCTACGCCGCCGAGCCCGGCCGGCACACCTGGACCGCCGAACATGACGGCCGCCCGGTCGGGCACGTCTCGCTGCGCCGCCACGACGACGGGTCCGGCGCACGCCTGGGGAGGGTGCTCATCGCCCCGGAAGCGCGCGGCCTGGGCCTCGGCCGGGTCCTGCTCACCGGCGCGCTCGGCCGCGCCTTCGGCGAGCTCGGCCTGCCCGCCGTCGACCTCGGCGTCTACACCCACAACACCGCCGCCGTCCGGCTCTACGAGAGCCTCGGCTTCCGCACCGAGCGGGTCCTGCCGGACGTCCAGCAGGTCGGGGAGGAGCGGTGGTCCGCCTTCCAGATGCGACTCACGGCCGCCGAACGGCGACAATGAACGGCGTGAGCCCCTCGTCCCGCCGCCCCGCCCGCCCCTCCTCCGGCCGCCCCGCCGGCCGCTCCTCCCGTCCCGCACCGGCGACCCCGGCGACCCCGGCGACCTCGGCGACCTCGGCGACCCCGGCGACCCCGCCGTCGCAGCTGCCCGGGCTGCCCCGGCTGCCGCTGCTGAAGGCGGACTGCGGCGACTGCTTCGCGCTCTGCTGCGTCGCCCTCCCCTTCGCCCGGTCCGCCGACTTCGCCTTCGACAAGGCCGCCGGCACCCCCTGCCGCAACCTGCGGCAGGACTTCCGCTGCGGGACCCACGCCACCCTCCGCGACAAGGGCTTCCAGGGCTGCACCGTCTTCGACTGCTTCGGCGCGGGCCAGCAGGTCTCCCAGGTCACCTTCGGCGGCCGCGACTGGCGCACCGACCGCGACACGGCCGCCGCCATGTTCGAGGTCTTCCCCGTGATGCGGCAGCTCCACGAGCTGCTCTTCTACGTCGACCAGGCCCTCGGCCTCCCCGCCGCCCGGCCCGTCCACGACGCGCTCCGCAAGGCACTCACCGAGACCGAGGAGCTGACCCGCGCGGACGCCGCCGCCCTGGCCGCCGCCGACGTGCCCGCCCTGCGCGCCGGGATCAACACGCTGCTGATCGAGACCAGCGAGCTGGTCCGCGCCAAGGTGCCCGGCAAGAAGAAGAACCACCGGGGCGCCGACCTGATGGGCGCCCGCCTCGCCGGAGCCGACCTCCGCGGCGCCAACCTGCGCGGCGCCTACCTCATCGCCGCCGACCTCGGCAGGGCCGACCTGCGCGGCGCCGACCTGATCGGTGCGGACCTGCGGGACGCCGACCTGCGCGGCGCCGACCTCACCGACACCATCTTCTGCACCCAGGCACAGCTCAACGCGGCCCGCGGCTCCGCCGCCACCCGCATCCCGGCCGGCCTCACGCGCCCGGCGCACTGGACGGCGTAGGCCCGCCGCCTGCCACGGCAGCAACGGCGCACGCACTGGCAAGCGTGCGCCCCCTCGCGCTACCGCGCGCCGCAACGGCGCCGTGACCACGCGCCATGTCACCCATACGTTGAGCCACGCGACCGGAAGCCGATCGTCAGCAGCGCCGGCCACGGCCGTTCGGCCCAACCCACGGAGGCATGCCCATGCGACGACCCGCCCACAGGTGCCGCGCACCGGCTCGTGCTCCGGGCGCGGCACCCCCGGCGTACCGGCCGTACCGAACAGGTCAGAGCATCTCCCGCAACCCCGGGCGCGGATGGAACGACTGACGGAATGTCGGACCTGTGTCATCGGCTCGGGTCAACGACACGCCGTCCCGCTGCGCCGAACGGACCCCTGCCCGCACTCACCCGGTGTGACGAACTCGCTCACGGATCGTGGTGTGCTGCGCCCGGTCGGTGAGAAGAGGTAAAGAGAGCCGCCAAGTCGACATACGACTGGGGTTTCATCAGCGAAGATAGAGAGCGACCCCTGCCCGCCGGGTACGGGGGACGGAACTACCCATACAGGGGCGGTGAGTTACATGATCCTGGCAGCCGAAAAGGGCGATATCACCACCATCATCGGCGGAATCGCCCCGAACTGGGGCCCGTTCGGCAGTCTCGGCAATGAAGCGAAGGTCATGATCGAGGTGGTGATGGCCGTCGCCATCCTGCTCTGCCTCGGCATCGCCATCTGGGGAGCCGCCAAACAGCGCATCGGCGCGACGGCGCTCCGCGACACGTTCAGCGCGGAACAGGGCAAGGGCCTGATCGTGGCCGGGCTCACGGGCGTCTTCATCATCGGGTCGCTCGGCACCCTGTTCACCATCGTCTACGGGATGGCCGTCTAGCCGGTCCCCGGACCGGCGCTCCGTCCCTCTCCGCCCGCTGAGGTTGCGCTTCCTGATGACGAATCACCACACGCTACCGTCGTACGACGCGGAGGGGGCGGACACGGCATGAGCAACGACGACCAGCACGAGCCGTACGACCCGTACAGCACGCTGGGAGGCACCCGCCAGACCCGTACCCGCCTCCCGGAGGCGCCGGGCGACGCGCACGGCGCACAGCGCCGCCCGGCGCGTTCCTCTCGCGGGCTCGTGACGGTGGTCGGCGTGGTGGTGCTGCTGATCGCGGCGATCGCGTTCGCGAACCAGAGCGGTGACGACTCGTCGGACAGCGGCGGCGAGGGCAACACGCCCGGCCCGTCGCAGACGGCCGCGTCGGGCGTCCGCCCGGTGGACGGCAAGAACAACGGCATCCCGTCGGGCTTCGCCCAGAACGAGCAGGGCGCGCAGTCGGCCGCCACGAATTTCGCGGTGGCGCTGGGATCCGACGGCATGTTCGACCCTGCCCGCCGCCAGGCGATCGCGAACGCGGTGTACGTGCCCGAGGTGGCTGCTGCCAACCAGGCGGAGCTGGAGCGTCAGTACAGCGACCCGGGGACCCTGTCCAGGATCGGCCTCGACGCGAACGGGAAGGCGCCCAAGGGCCAGACCTTCATCTCGCGGATGATCCCCGTGGGCAGCACACTGGACAAGTTCGGCGGCGACACGGCCACGGTGTCCGTGTGGCAGTCCTCGCTGTTCGGCCTCGCCGGCGAGGGCTCCAAGAACCCCGTCTCGGAGAGCTGGTACACCGTCACGTACGAGCTCAGGTGGGTCAATGGGGACTGGCGACTCGTCTCCTTCGCTCAGAAGGACGGCCCGGCTCCCGTCGGCCGTGACCAGACGGCCGCGACGGCGGAAGAGATGGCCGGTGCCGTCTCGCAGTTCGGAGGGTTCACCTATGCGCGCTGACCGCCGTGCCCGATCGCTCGTCACGGCCTTCGCCGCCGTGCAGACCGCTGTGGTGCTGCTGGCCGCCCGAGCGGTGGCAGCCCCCACCCCGACGCCCACGCCCACGCCCTCCGCGCCCGTCGCCACGTCCAATCCCTGCGACCTGATCCGTGGCCCTGCCAAGGAATACTGCGAACGCGGCTCGGGCCAGCCGGGAGGCGGAGGCGGCACCGTCACCCCGCCCGGCGTCGACGGCGGCGGGCCCGTCGGCGACGCGCTCAACCCGCTCTCCTCGCTCGCGAAGGGCTGTGCCGACGCCGCCGTCTGGATCGTCGGCAAGCTCAGCGAGATCGTCAAGGGCACCTCGGACGTCGACTTCACCGACCAGGGCTTCCTCAAGCACTACGCCATCGTCTTCGCCGCCTCCACCATCCTCACCCTGATCATCTGGCTGCTGGCCGTCGCCAAGCGCGCCATCCGCGGCGTGCCCTTCACCACCGCCATGTCCGAGGCCATCGGCTTCCTCTGGCTGACGGTGCTCGCCTCCGCCTTCACCCCGCTCGTCCTGCACGTCGTCGTCAGCGCCACCGACGGGATCTCCGAGACCATCGCCTCGGCCACCGGAAACCAGAGCGACGTCTTCTTCGGCGGGTTCATCGAAGCCCTCAAGAAGGGCGACAGCATCGGCGGCGGACCGATCATGCTGATCGTCGTCGCCCTGGTCACCATCCTCGCCGCGGGCATCCTCGCCCTCGAGCTCGTGATCCGGGCCGCCCTGCTCTACGTCGGCGCCCTCCTCGGCGTCGTCGTGTACGCCGGGCTCGTCGACCGCAACCTCTGGGGCCACGTCCGCCGCTGGGCGGGCATCATGATCGCGGTCATCCTGGTCAAGCCGGTCATCGTCATCGTGCTCGGCCTGGCCGGCGCGCTCGCCGGCAAGAACGGGCCCGACGCCTTCTCCGCCGTCGTCTCCGGCCTCGCCATCATCCTGCTCGCGATCTTCGCCTCCGGGATGATCTACCGGTTCGTGCCCGGGTTCGGCGACGAGATCGTCTCCGCCCGCACCAACCGCAAGCAGGCCACCGACGGCGCCCAGGCCGCCGCCCTGATCAGCTCCCCCGCCTCCCTCGTCTCCCAGGGCATCAAGACCCACAGCACCCGCGGCGGAGGCTCCCACCGGGCCGACCCCGGTGGCGGCGGGACCGGCGGCGGAAGCTCGATCTCCGGAGGCATCGCAGCCCACAGCAGCCGCACCTCCGGCGGATCCGGCGGCACCCCCGCCGCACCCCCGCCGCGCCAGAGCCCCAGCACGAGCACGAGCACGAGGAACACAGGAGGTGACGGGCGTTGACGGCCCAGTCCCACCAGATCCACCCGGTCGCGCCCCGCCGCACGTATCTCATCGGCCGGGCCCGGCCCAACGCGATCGTCGGCAAGAACCGCGAGACGGGCGAGATCGCCCTGATCATCGCCGGGGGCTTCTTCGGCATGATGAGCGGACTGCTCGTCCCCGACCTCACCCTGCGCATCGTCACCCTCGTCGGCTTCCCGATGCTCGCGCTGGCGGCCGTGTACGTGCCCTACCGCGGCCGCACGTTCTACAAGTGGTTCGAGATCAACCGCTCCTTCAAGCGCACCCTGCGCCGCGGGACCACGTACCGCTCGGGCTCCATGGAGGCCGGCACCCGCGGCGACGGCCGCGAGGTCGAGATCGGCCCGCCGCCCGGCATCGGCCGGATCAGCTGGCTCGCCGCCCCCTTCGGCCCCGACGAGATCGCCGTACTGCTGCACGCGGACCGCAGGACCGTTACCGCGGCCATCGAGATCGAGGGACCGGGCGTCGGCCTGCGCGACAGCGAGGACCAGGAGGCCCTCGTCGACCGCTTCGGCACCCTCCTCAAGCACGTGGCCAACGGCGACGGCTTCGTCACCCGCCTGCAGATGCTCGCCCGCACCCTGCCCGCAGACCCCGACGCGCACGCCAAGGACGTCGCCCAGCGCGGCGACCCGACCTCCCCCGTCTGGCTGCGCGACTCCTACGACCAGCTCCAGTCGATGGTGTCCACCTCCTCCGAGCAGCACCGTGCCTACCTGGTCGCCTGCATGCACTACACCCGCGAGCTGGCCTCCGAGGCGCACACCATCGCCCGCGCCACCAACACCCGCAAGGGCCGCCGGCTCGACAAGGACGCCGGCCTCGCCATCGTCATGGCCCGCGAGCTCACCGACATCTGCGCCCGGCTCGCCGAGGCCGACATCCGGGTCCGGCAGCCGCTGGGCCAGGGCCGGCTCGCCTCCCTGGTCCACTCCATGTACGACCCGGACCACCCCATCGACCACATCCAGGCCATGACCCGGCGCAATGCCTGGCCGGCCGAGCTGGACGCGGTGGAACCCACCTACCTCCAGGCCAAGACCCGCGAGTCCAGCACCCGCGCACCCTGGTGCCACGCCACCGCCTGGGTCAAGGAATGGCCGATGACCCCGGTCGGCGTGAACTTCCTCGCGCCGCTCCTCGTCCACACCCCGGACGTGATCCGCACGGTCGCCGTCACCATGGACCTCGAACCCACCGAGATCGCCATCGAGCGCATGCTTACCGAGAAGACGAACGACGAGGCGGACGCCTCCCGCGCCGCCAAGATGAACCGGACGGTCGACCCCCGGGACATCGCCGCGCACGGCCGGCTCGACCAGCGGGGTGAAGATCTCGCCAGTGGTGCGGCCGGAGTGAACCTGGTCGGGTACATCACGGTGTCCTCGCGTTCGCCCGAAGCCCTCGCCCGCGACAAGCGGACGATCCGCGCCTCGGCCGGCAAGTCGTACCTGAAGCTCGAATGGTGCGACCGCGAGCACCACCGCGCCTTCGTCAACACCCTGCCGTTCGCCACCGGCATCCGACGCTAGCTGGAGGGCAGTGCCGCATGCGAGATCCGCTGTCCGCCGTCACGGACGCCTTCACCAGCTTCCTCTTCGGGAAGGTGGAGACCACCCGGCTGCCCGTCCGCACGTCCACCGGCCAGGCCCAGGCGGTCTACCTGCCGACCGCCGCGCCCGGACTCGGCGACTCCGGTGTGATCATCGGCCGGGAGGTGTACAGCGGCAAGGGCTACATCTACGACCCCTTCCAGCTGTACGGCCAGCAGCTCCCGGCCCCCCACTGGCTGGTCCTGGGCGAGTCCGGCAACGGCAAGTCCGCGCTGGAGAAGACGTACGTCCTGCGCCAGCTCCGGTTCCGGGACCGCCAGGTCGTCGTCCTCGACGCACAGGGCGAGGACGGAGTCGGCGAGTGGAACCTCATCGCCCAGCAGCTGGGGATAACCCCCATCCGGCTGGACCCGGTGGCCGCCCTCGACGGCGGCATCAAACTCAACCCGCTCGACCCGGCGATCACCACCACCGGGCAGCTGGCCCTGCTCCGCACGATCATCGAGGTCGCCACCGGACACGGCCTGGACGAGCGGGCCGGCTTCGCGCTGAAGGTCGCCCACGCCTACGTCAACGAGACGATCACCGACCGGCAGCCGGTCCTGACCGACATCGTCGAGCAGCTCCGCCACCCGGAAGCGGAATCCGCCGAATCGATGAACGTCGGGATAGAGGACGTCCGCGCCTGGGGCCTGGACGTGGCGCTGGTACTGGACCGGCTGGTCGACGGCGACCTGCGGGGCATGTTCGACGGCCCGACCTCGGTCGGCATCGACCTCGACGCGCCGCTGATCGTCTTCGACCTCTCGCACATCGACCGGAACTCCATCGCCATGCCGATCCTGATGGCGATCGTCGGCGTCTGGCTGGAGCACACCTGGATCCGCCCCGACCGGAAGAAGCGCATCTTCCTGGTCGAGGAGGCGTGGCACATCATCAACAGCCCGTTCGTGGCGCAGCTCTTCCAGCGGCTGCTGAAGTTCGGGCGACGGCTCGGCCTGTCCTTCGTCGCGGTCGTCCACCACCTCTCCGACGTGGTCGACGGCGCGGCGGCCCGGGAGGCCGCGGCCATCCTGAAGATGGCCTCGACCCGGACCATCTACGCCCAGAAGGCCGACGAGGCCCGGGCCACGGGCCGGGTGCTCGGCCTGCCGAGGTGGGCGGTCGAGATCATCCCCACCCTGACGCCCGGCATCGCGGTGTGGGACGTGAACGGCAATGTCCAGGTAGTGAAACACCTGATCACAGAAGCGGAACGACCCCTGGTCTACACGGACCGCGCGATGACAGAATCCGCGACGCCGCAGTCGCATCTCTCCGAGGAGTTGCTGGCGGCCGAACTGGAGGCGGAGGAACGCGCCATGTACATCGAGCGACACCGCAACGGCGGGGCCGGAACCACGGTCGCCTGACATGCCCGAGGCACGTCCCGCGCAGCGCGGAATCCCCGACTCGCTCCTGGTGGGCCTGCTGGCCTTCCTCCTCGGCCTCGCGGTCCTGACCTGGACCTCGACGGGCCTGTCGGCCCTGTTCGCGCGCGGGGCGTGGCCGGACACGGTCACCTTCGGCCGCACCCCGGAAGCGATCCACGCCCTGATACAGCAACCGCACGACGTGCCGGCCGCCTGGCCGGACACCGACCCGGCGGCGCTGTCGGGGTGGGGGCTGTTCTGGGGCCTGTTCATCAGCCAGCTGCTGGTGCTCTTCGTGCTGGTGGTGTTCGGCATCGGAGTCGTGGCCCGCACGAAGGCCCGCCGCGCCCGTGCCCGCGCGGAACGCGCGGAAGCGGCTGCGGCTGCGGCTGCGGCTGCGGCTGCCGGCAAGGGCACGGCTACTACGGCCACGGCCGACCGTACGGCGGCTCCGGCGGCCACGGCAGCCGGCGGGGCGGAACCCGGCACGGTCCGGGCCGACGGGACTGCCGCCCAGGCGGCTCAGGAACAGGCCGCCGTACCGGTGACGGACGACCGGACGACCGGCAGCCGGATGACGGCCGGACCGTCAGGTCCGGGGGCATCCGGCACCACCACAGCCGACACGGCGCCGGGCTCGGGCCCGGCCGTACCGGAACCCCGCGACTCCGCGGCCGGGACCTACCCCGCCCCCATGGCGGCATCCGCACCGGCCACGGAGACCGCCCCGCTCACCGCGGTGCCGGACGGACGCCACGGCGGTCCCGACCCGGTGACCGCCGGTGGCCCGTCATCCGTGGTGCCCGCCACGGACGGGCGGGTGGGCACCCCTCCGGGCGAAGCGCGCCACCGCCACTCCGCGGCGCCCGCGGGCCCCGCGGCCCCGCGCCCCGCCTCAGCCGACGCGTACAGCTACGGCTTCGGCTACGCTCCCGCCCGCCCGGCCCCGCCCGCCGCCGAACGCGCCACCGCCCGCCTCCTCTACGCCGGCCCGGCCGACCGCCAGGCCATGGCCGCCGCCCGCATCGCCGAGGCCGAAGGCCCCGCCCTCGTCATCACCTCCTCCCCCGCCCTCTGGGCGGAGACCAAGGACGGCCGGGCCAAGCTGGGCCCGGTGCACCTCTACGACCCCTCGCACCTGTGCGACACCCCCGCCCGGCTGCACTGGAACCCCGCGGACGAATGCACCGACCGGAGCACCGCCGCGGCCCGCGCCATCGCCCTGCTGGCCCCCGTACGCCCCCAGGCCCGTATGGACGCCGCGGTGGCCGACACCGCGGAAACGCTCCTGCGGAGCTGGCTGCACGCGGCCTCCCTGGCCGGCCACCCCTTCAAGCAGGTCCACCGCTGGGCCCAGGGCAACGGCGCACACGAGGCCGTACGGATCCTCCGCACCCACCCCAAGGCCACCCCCGGCGCGGCGGGCGAGCTGGAGAGCGCCCTCACCGCGCACCCGGAACGCCGTGACGTGGCACAGCAGCTGACGGCCCGTGCCCTGTCCGCCCTCAACTCGGTCCACATCCGGGAATCCTGCGCCTCGAACCGAACAGATGCGCTGGCGCTCGCATCATTCCTGGCCGAAGGGGGCACCCTTTACCTGGTGGGTGAGCCCTTGGAGGATCCCCGCACCCACCCGGGTGCGATGCCCTTGCTGACCGCACTCGCGTCAAGCGTGGTCGAGCACGGCCGCCGCATGGCCGCACGGTCATCCCACGGTCGGCTCGACCCACCACTCTCCCTCGTCCTGGACGACGTCGCGGCGGTGGCACCGCTACCCGAACTCCCGTCCCTGCTGACGGACCCCGCTCTCCCGCTCCTGGCCACCTGCCGCAGCCGCGCCCAGGCCCTCTCCCGCTGGCCCGCCGCATCGGCGGCCCTGCCGAGCCGCTAGGGATACACCGACGGGGGTGGATACGCTGGTCGAGGCACCTCCGGAGGAGACACCATGGCCGACCTCACAGCCGACGAGAAGCAACGCCTGCACGCCTTCGCCGAGCAGATCGCGGACATGGCCGAACACCAGGAAGGCCAGTGGAGAGTCCAGACCACGGACGGCACGATCCTCGTGGCCATGATGAGCCCCAGCGCCCCCCACGGGCTCAACGTGGTGCGGCTGCGCCGTCAGATCGAGGCGCAGGCCCCCGAAGTGGTCGCGCTCAACGACACCAACATGCAGGACCCCGTCACCGGCCTGACCAAAATCCCCGACCTGATGGTCATCACCGAGGAAGACGCCGACGGCACCGTGAAGTCCGTCAACTCCCGCGATGTCCTCATGGCCGTCGAAGTCGTCTCACCCAGTAACTCCCTGGACGACATCCACGGGAAGTTGGGGGACTACCCGAAAATGGGGATCCCGATCTACGTCATCGTGGATCCCCGGAACAAGGAGCGAGCCGTCACGGTCCACTCCGAGCCGACGGAGGGCCCGGACGGGATCAAGTACCGTCGCTCCGTGCCCTACACCTTCGGTCAGACCGTCACCGCCGGCCGGTGGACCCTTGACACCAGCAGTCTCAAGACCTACCCCGCAGACTGGTAGGGACGGCATGCCCGGACGACCGGGCCTTCTCCCGTCGGCCTGACGCCACACCGGTCGGACCGTCGCCCACGGGGACGGTGCGGACGACCGTGTCGGTGCGGGTGTCGATGACGGACAGGGTGTCCGAGTCGAAGTTGCTGACGTGGACGCGTGAGCCGTCCGGGGTGACGGCGAGGCCATTGGGGCCGTCGCCGACGGACACCGTGTCGGTGACCTCATGGGTGCGGGTGTCGATCACCGAGACGTCGTCCGAACCGATGTTGGCGACGTAGACCCGTCGGCCGTCCGGCCGTACCCCGATCCCGGCCGGCTGGTCACCGACCTGGACGGTGCCGGTGACGACGTGGCTGCGGGTGTCGATCACGGAGACGTCGTCCGAGGTCAGGTTGGAGACGTAGACGTGCCGGCCGTCGGGGGTGATCGCCAGCACCGTCGGTCCGCTGCCCACGGACACGCTGTCGACGACCTCGTGGGTGGCCGTACTGATCACGGAGACGTCGTTGCTGCCGGCGTTGGCCACGTACAGCCTGGAGCCGTCCGGCAGCACCGCCAGGCCCAGCGGGAATCCGCCCACCTCGATGGTGTCCGTGACGGCCTGGGTGCGGGCATCGATCACCGACACGTCGTTCGAGCGGACGTTGGCGACGTAGACGCGGCGGCCGTCCGGCGACACGGTCACCCTGCTGGGTTCGTCACCCACGCCGACCGTGTCGACGACCGTACGGGTACAGGTGTCGATCACGGACACGGTGTCCGCCGCGGAGTCGGTGACGTAGACCCGGGCCCCGTCCGGGCTGACGGCCGCGCTGTCGGGCCCGTCGCCCACGGGAACGCTGTCCACGACGGTGTCGGTGCGGGTGTCGACCACCGAGACCGTGTCGGAGTGGAGGTTGGCGACGTAGGCGAAGACCCCGGGGCGCGCATCGGACACTGCCGATGCCCCCGCCGGTCCGGCCGCTGTCGTCAACGCCGCGGCCGCGGACAACACCATTGCCCCGCACAGCCCGATGCCTTGATGCCTCGTCACGGACCACAAGCTAAGGCGCGTGACGAGGCCCGGACGCGAGGCTCGCCCTCAGGGGCGCGGGATGGCGTACTCCCGCTCCTTGGCCGACGGGTCTCCCGGCATGGGCACGACCCTTCCGGTGGGCTCGAAGCCGACCCGCCGGTAGAAGGCGGCGGCCCGCTCGTTCCGCTCGTGGACGTAGAGGCGTACGCGCTCCAGCGTCGGCGCCTCCAGCGACCAGGCCCACTCCAGCGCGGCCTCGAACAGTGCCCCGGCGAGCCCGTTCCCCCGGTGCTCGGGTCGTACGTACACGCCCACCAGGTGGCCCTGGTGGCGGTCCATCACCTCACCGAAGTAGTCGGCTTCCCCGGCCTCCTCCACCAGCATGACCACGGAGCCGTCCCAGCTGCCGTCCTCGGCCTCGGCGACGAACTGGCGCGCCGAGCGGCCGTGGGAGGCGCCGGCGGCGCGGTCCTGCCAGAAGGAGTCCGGCTTCTCCGCCGCCTGCTCGACCGTCTCCAGGAAGGCGATGGGAGCCGCCGGATCCTCGAGCGCGGCAATCCGCAGGTCCTTGATCTTCTGCCATTCGTCGGCGCGTACTGCGCGTATCACATGCTGGCCCATGGGTCGGAGCATAGCCCTAAACGCAAGAAAGCCCCGCACCATATCCCGGAGGATTGGTGCGGGGCTTCCCGCAATGATTGTTCGGCGGCGTCCTACTCTCCCACAGGGTCCCCCCTGCAGTACCATCGGCGCTGAAAGGCTTAGCTTCCGGGTTCGAAATGTAACCGGGCGTTTCCCTAACGCTATGACCACCGAAACACTATGAAGTTGAACTCAAGCCGGAACTTGGCGAGTTCGTTACTTCAGAACTAACACAGTGGACGCGAGCAACTGAGGACAAGCCCTCGGCCTATTAGTACCAGTCAGCTCCACCCGTTACCGGGCTTCCACATCTG